>CAZBUK010000028.1:0-42255 GCA_964495085.1 uncultured Ignavibacteriales bacterium | reverse complement strand
TCATCGAGGACCGCAATGCGGGTTTTCTGCAGAATGTCCTCATTGCGCCGATAGGCTCATTGAGCATCGTTGCCGGGAAAATCGGAGGAGGAGTATTGATTGCCTCTTTTCAGGGGCTTATCCTATACTTCATCGCACCTCTTGCCGGAATAAACCTTCACATTGTATCGTTCATCATGTTTCTCATCGGGTGTATAGTCACTGCCGGGGCTTTATCGGCTCTCGGTTTTGTACTTGCATGGAAACTGAACTCAATTCAGGGATTCCACGCCGTGATGAGCGTCGGTCTTATCCCTTTATGGCTCCTGTCGGGTGCAGTTTTCCCGATCGAAGGCGCGTCCAGGATTTTCAGGTATCTGGTATTGGTCAATCCGATCGGTTACGGAGTGCAGGTGCTCAAGACCTCTCTGTATGCCGAATCATCCGGAGATATTTTTCAGAAGGAATTCCTGGTATCTTTCGGCGTTATTGCGGTATTCTTGATCGTTATCGTCCTATTCGCCGCTTTCACCGTACATAAAGACAGAACAGGGTAATAAATATGCTAAACAGCAGATTCAGAATCCCGCCCGTATTTCTTGTCCTTTTCATTCTCTCAGGCATCTTCTTCATCCTCTTAGTTGGAAGCAGAGGGGGGGATCGGGAAGACCTTAAAAAAATCAAGAAGATCGCAGCATTTACGCTGATAGATCAGGATGGCAAGGTATTCTCATCTGATATTCTTAACAATAAGGTCGCAGTCTATAATTTCATTTTTACGAATTGTGCAGGAATTTGCCCGGTTATGACGTATCAGATGAAGGAATTGCATCTGAAATTTTCTCCGGAACAAAACGTCAGGTTCATATCCATAACCGTGGACCCCGAACGGGACACCCCAGAGGTACTTTTTAATTATGCACAACAGACGGAAGCCAATACCGCGCAGTGGTCTTTCTTAACCGGACCAAAGGCTGATATCTACGAATTATCCAGAAAGGAATTTTTACTCGGCGTGGAGGAGGACGGCGGAAGTTTAGATGAACTGATTATGCACAGCCAGAAATTCGTCCTTGTCGATGGCGACGCATATATACGCGGATACTACGACGGCTTTGACGAAGAGGCTCTAAATAAGCTCTATATTGATGCATCCAATTTGTTAAATATTACAAGCTAAAACCATGATATCAAGTAATTTACCGACTATTAACGCAGTATTAAATAGCATAAGCGCGATTCTTCTGGTGGGAGGATATATTGCAATAAAAAGAGGAAATCGTACCCTTCATATGAGGATTATGCTCTCTGCATTTACCGTATCAGCCCTCTTCCTGCTCTCATATATTACCTATCACTATTCCGCCGGAGCCACAAAATTTACGGCTGAAGGTTTTATCCGTGTGGTATATTTTTCAATCCTGATAACACATACGATACTGGCTGTCACGATATTACCACCGATTTTCGTGATGCTGTACCGTGCATGGCGAAAGCAATTTGTAAAACACGCAAGAATTGCCCGCTGGACTTTCCCCGTTTGGTTATACGTATCAGTTTCGGGAGTTATTATCTATCTGATGTTGTATCATTTATATCCACCCGGGGTATGACAATGTAAAGCCGGATTACGACTCCCAGCCGGGATGTGTAAGAACGCTCTTCAGAAGGGTAATGAACTTTTCATTTACTTTCGCAGCGGTGCGCGTAACATCCTGATGGGATAATTTTTCCTCGCCAATGCCCGCTGCATAGTTTGTAATACATGATATGCCGGCTATTCGCATATCGAAAAAATTCGCCTGCAGAACTTCCAGAACAGTAGACATGCCGACAGCATCCGCTCCCATGCTGCGAAGCATTCTGATCTCAGCTGCCGTCTCGTACGACGGTCCGAGTACTCCTCCGTATACTCCCTGTTGCAGTTCGACCTTCCTATCGTGGCCGCATTCGATGATCAAACTGCATTTCTTGTGATCATATAACTCTGACCGAACCGATCTCTCGATCGTCCCGGGAGCAAATATATGCCGGAATGTTAAATTGATCTGATCGCGAATCACCATGAGATCGCCCGGTTTAAATGCTTTGTTGATACCGCCTGCCGCATTTGTAATTAATAGATTTTCTATCCCTAACTTATTCATAACATAAATCGGGTAAGCGACTTGTTCGACCGTCCCGCATTCATAGAAGTGAGTCCGGCCCTGAAATATACATACATTTCTCGATATACCGATCTTACCTGATGATTCCAGTGTTCCGATCAGGATCCGGCCGGCGTGGCCTTCAACTGTCGGCCTGGGATAGGAGGGGACGGCATCCATAGCTATAATCTGCACATCCCGGAGTCGTTCCGAAAACCCGCCAAGTCCGGACCCAAGAATGACCGCGCTTTTCGGGAAATCGCCCCTCACTGCGTTGCGGATGAAAGCAACGCTTTCAGCTATCTGTATATCCGATATCATATTCAGAACAGTTGAGGTACATTCATTAACGCTCCCGCAATAGCAGCAGTTTGCAGCGTTGCGAGCGATCCTCCAAGCACGGCTCTCAGACCGTTACGTGCAAGCTCAGCACGCCTGTTCTCAGCAAGGGGTCCGATACCCCCGATTTGAATAGCGATGGACGAAAAATTAGCAAAACCGCAGAGGGCGAACGTTGCGATGAGTATAGATTTTTCGGAGAGTATTCCCAGCGGTATCAATTCGGAAAGCTGAAGGTATGCAACAAACTCATTCAGTACCACTTTTGTCCCCACAAGTCCGCCGATCTGGACCGCCTCGCTCCACGGAACACCGATTGCCCAGGTAATAGGGGACAAGATCACGCCGAGCAGAAACTCAATGGTGAGGTTTTCAAATCCGAGCAAGTTCCCCCCCCAACCGAGAATGGAATTGAACATTGCGATGAGTGCGACGAATGCAAGCAGCATTGCAGCCACGTTCAGTGCGAGCTTCAAACCGTCGGATGCTCCCGTTGCTGCCGCATCTATCACGTTTGAAGCTGTTTTTTCGACGTGGATCTTTACGTTTCCCTTCGTCTGGGATTCCTGGGTTTCTGGGATAATCATCTTCGCCATAATGAGTGCCGCGGGCGCCGCCATAACGCTCGCAGCGAGCAGATGGCCAGCGAACAATTGTTGCGCCTGTGTAATATCCCAGCCCTGCGCCTGGGCAAACGATAATCCAAGCATCTGTATGTAAGCGGCAAGTACACCGCCGGCAATTGTCGCCATTCCGCCGGTCTGGAGAGCGAGTAATTCGGATCTCGTCATTCCTGCGATATATGGCCGGATAACAAGGGGAGCTTCCGTTTGTCCGATAAAGACGTTCGCGGCAACCGATAAGGATTCCGCTCCGCTCGTTCCCATTGTTTTCGCCATAATCCAGGCCATTCCCTGTACTATCCGCTGCATAATATTCAGATGGTAGAGTACCCCCATGAGGGATGCAAAAAATATAATCGTAGGTAGGATCTGAAATGCGAATAAGAAACCGAGACTTTGTTCATCTCCCGGTCCTATTGCAAGCCGCCCGAAAACGAATTTTGCTCCCTCGGCGGTAAAGCTGAGAATGCCGACAAACACCCAACTGAGCTTCTCAAAAACCCACTGACCCCAGCTGATTTTCAGGACAAAAATTGCAAATACCAGCTGTAAAATAAGTCCGAGACCGATGAGCCGCCAATTTATAGCTTTCCGGTTTGTTGAGAAAAGGAAGGCAATTCCAAGGACTACCGTTACTCCCAGGATGCCGCGAAGAAGATCTCCGATAACCATATGAGGTCCTTATATATCTGGATGATCAAATTTCACCGGGAGGTTCAAAACATTTCCGACATCTTGCTTCGTAGAGATCTTTCGCACCAACAAGAACCCGTTCGGTTTGTTCTGTCTTTCGTTGCGTTCTATCTGCCGGATTGCCGCATATAACGCAGATAGCAAGGGTTTTGGTAATGTATTCGGCAATTGCCAGCAGCTGAGGGATCGGCTCAAAGGGTCTGCCGCGATAGTCCTGATCGAGTCCCGCGACGATCACCCGTTTTCCGGCATTGGCGAGTTTATCGCATACATCGAGGAGATCGAGGGAGAAAAACTGTGCTTCGTCGATTCCGATGACCTGATGATCGGTTACGGCCGACAGAATCTCCTTTGCGTCGTTTACGCTGATACTTTGATGTGATTGTTCGCTGTGGGATACGATATGATCGTTGCTGAAACGGTTATCGAGAGCAGGTTTAAAGACAACAACCTTCTGTTTCGCGATCTGAGATCTACGGATTCTTCGGATGAGTTCTTCGGTTTTACCGCTGAACATGCAGCCGCATATTACTTCTATCCATCCTGTATCGTTTGGCGTATGGTGAGGCGAGGGTGAAGTCATACGTGAGCTAATCCATACCAGGGAATTTAGGGTTTTCTATTTTTCAGAAACGCAGAGCCGAATGCAAGCGGGAGCAGTTCACTCAGCTTTTTCACCAATTCATCACCGGCGCCATTCACCATGACAACATCGATATCCCCGGCGAGATCCGAAAGTACCTGCCGGCACGCTCCGCATGGGGGGCAATAATCATCCGCATCGGAGACGATCAAAATTTTTGAAAAGGTATTTTCTCCTTCGGATACGGCTTTAAACAATGCAGTTCGTTCTGCGCAGACGGTTAGAGAATATGAACTGTTTTCGACATTGCACCCGGTGAATATCTTTCCGGATTTAGTGAGAAGAGCTGCTCCGACCCGGAAGTTTGAGTACGGTGAAAAAGCGTTCTCTTTTACTTTCATTGCCGCAGCAAGCAGATCGTGGTGTTGCATTCGGATAACTTATTGTAAATTAACGAGATAGTGAACAAATATATCGAAAAAATGTTATAAATGCAAAACGTCGAATGCATGGTTGTCAATGTTCGACAGAATGCTTAAATTAAAAAGTTTACCTATACACATATTCTATACCTTTTCGATATGCTCGAATATTTGAAACGACTCGATTATAGATTAATCGGGAAATGGACCGGTATCACGATTGCGGGCCTCATCGTACTTGGATTGCTGCTCGATAAACTGATAATGCCGATTTACGTTCGCTCGGATGTAACGCAACAGGTTCCGAATGTGATCGGAATGAGTTCGGAAGAAGCGGTCTCTTTTCTCAGGAGCCAAAAGCTGACCCCATACAAAGCGGATGATCGATATGATCAGCGGTACCCGAAAGGTATCGTCATTCAACAGAATCCTTCTGCCGAATCCATCGTAAAAACGGGCCGGCGCGTCTACATCGTTGTGAGCAGCGGAGAGCAGCTCGTCGAGGTTCCATCGATACACGCGCGTTCCTTGCGGGATGCGCGCTTTACGCTTGAACGGAACGGGATGAGTATGGGAAGGATTCAATATGAGGTTTCGTCGCAGTATCCAGAGAATACGATAATCGAGCAGAGCATACAACCCGGTATGCAGGTTCCGCGCGGCACGGAGATCTCGGTTCGTGTATCACAGGGAAGAGATGCAGAGAGGATTATGGTTCCCGAGCTTGTGGGAAAATCGTTCTCAGAGGCACAGCGCCTGCTCCATCAGCGTGGACTCAGGATCGGCAACATTACACGGCAACCGATACCCGATCTTCTACCGAACACGGTGGTACAACAATATCCTCATCCCGGAGATCGGATACCCCGGACCCAACTGGTAGATCTGTTTCTCGCACAAGAGCCTCCTCAAGAGCTTGAAGAAATTAAAGAGGGAGGCGGCGGATATGACCCGCAATAAAATGGTAGACATACCGCTCATCGCCCCGTCATTATTATCCGCTGATTTCGGAAATCTACGAAAATCACTGAAAAGTGTTGAAGATGCCGGTGCGCAATGGGTACACTTCGACGTCATGGACGGAAGTTTCGTCCCTCCCATCACTTTTGGAACGCAACTCATAAAATCACTGAGAACCGACTCCGACGTTCTATTCGACGTGCACCTCATGATTCATAATCCGGAACGTCATATCGAGGCCTTTGCGGATGCAGGGGCGGATCTTATCTCGGTACACTACGAGATCTGTCATCATCTGCATTATGTCGTTGATCGGATTCATCAGAGCGGTGTGAAAGCGGGAGTCGTGCTAAATCCGGCGACACCGGTCCATGTGCTCAGCGATATTGCAGCCGAAACCGATCTTATCCTGCTTATGTCTGTTAATCCGGGATGGGGGGGACAGAATTTTATCGAACAGACTTATATAAAAATCGCGGAATTAAAGAATTTGCTAGAACGGACACGTTCTCAGTCCCTGATTCAGATAGATGGCGGCGTCCACACCGACAATGTCTCCAGACTGGTCGCCGAAGGCGCCCAAGTGCTCGTCGCCGGATCGGCAATATTCTCAACTCCCAATCCGCCGCAGACATTCAATCGGCTCTCCTCAGCTCTCCGGCCTTCCGTCGCCACATAGTTTTTTTGTGCCTTCACCCGTGTTAAGCTTGACAAGATAGGGATATTTACATATATTACGTACCATTGTGGTATTGCCTTATATTATTAGGTATATAACATTATAATCTTAATATTATTAACAAGCGAAATAATATGGGTAGTCTCGACGATATAGATGTCATTATCCTGAACCGTCTTCAATCGCAAGGACGAACGAAACGGAACGAGCTCGCCGAGCTTACCGGTCTGTCGCTCCCGTCGGTAAGTGAAAGACTCCGGAAACTTGAAAATGCCGGTTACATCCGCGGTTACATGACGCTCCTCGACCATAAAAAATTCGGACTCGACATAACCGCATTTATCGTCGTTATGATCGAATCATCAAAGTATTATCACAACTTTATCGAAAAGGCAATCAAAACCGACGAGATACTCGAATGCCATTCAATAACCGGACAGGGAACGCACATACTTAAGATCAGGACAAAGGATACGACGTCTCTCGAGCGTCTGTTGTCGAAGATTCAATCCTGGCAGGGTGTTACCGGGACCATGACGAGCATTGTATTGTCCAGTCCGAAGGAAACGTCTGAAATACCAGTATCAAAATAAATATAATCAATACATATTCATCATTATAGGAGAACCGAGTTATGGCCGATTCAAAACATGCTTCAATTCAAAGCGTGTTGAAGAAGATTAAGGACGATCACATCGAGATGATCGATTTCAAGTTTATGGATTTCCCCGGTCAATGGCAGCATTTCAGCGTTCCGGTTAAGCAGTTGAGTGAGGATTCGTTCGAACAGGGATTCGGATTCGATGGCTCGAGTCTACGCGGTTGGAAAAGAATCAACGAGAGCGATATGCTCATCATTCCGGATCCGGACACCGCATTCATCGATTCGTTCATCGAAATGAAGACCCTGAGTCTCATCTGCGATGTATATGAACCGGTAACCAAGGAGAAGTATCAGCGCTGTCCGCGCAATATAGCTCAGAAAGCCGAAGCGTATCTCGCCTCGACGGGTATTGCAGATACGGCGTATTTCGGTCCGGAAGCCGAGTTCTTTATCTTCGACGACGTTCGATTCGATACGAATTATCATTCGAGCTACTATTACATCGACTCAAAAGAGGGAAGATGGAACAGCGGACGTGATGAATCCCCTAATCTCGGATATAAACCCCGGTACAAGGAAGGCTATTTCCCCGTACCGCCGGCCGATTCGATGAACGATATCCGGAATGAGATGGTAAAGTATCTTCTCGATTCCGGCATAGAAGTAGAAACGCAGCATCACGAAGTGGCAACAGGCGGACAGTCGGAAATAGATCTTAAATTCGCACCCCTGGTGAAGATGGCAGACGATCTGCTTCTTTTCAAATATATCATCAAGAATACTGCCAGAAAGCATGGAAAGACGGTTACCTTCATGCCGAAACCGCTCTTCGGCGATAACGGATCCGGAATGCACACTCACGTGAGTCTCTGGAAGGGAGGTAAACCGCTCTTCTACGGAAACAAATACGCCAACCTGAGTGAAACGGCCATGCATTTCATCGGAGGTATTCTGAAGCATGCTCCCGCACTCTGCGCAATCACGAATCCCACAACCAATTCGTATAAACGCCTGGTACCTGGATTCGAGGCTCCGGTCAATCTCGCATATTCTCAGCGCAACAGAAGTGCGGCGATCCGCATACCGGTCTATTCTGCCAGTCCGAAATCAAAACGTGTCGAATACAGGACTCCCGATCCGGCATGTAATCCGTATCTTGCGTTCGCTGCGATCCTCATGGCGGGGCTTGACGGCGTGGTAAATAAACTTGATCCGGGTAATCCGCTGGATAAGGATATTTACGATCTTCCGCCGGAGGAACTCAAGAATGTTCCGTCGACTCCCGGTTCACTCGAGGAAGCACTCTCGGAACTCGAACGCGACCATTCGTTCCTTTTGAAGGGAGACGTCTTCACCGCCGACGTGATCGATGCCTGGATCGGATACAAACATGACCGTGAACATAAGGAAATGGCGATTCGACCTCATCCATATGAGTTCGCACTTTACTTCGATGTCTGACCCCCGGGGTCAGATTCCGGTGCTCCATATCCGCCGGCAGACAATTCCGAATACAGCCTCCTGCAAAACAGGAGGCTTTTTTATTGCTTTTTGTATATGTTTTCCCTAATTTATTTCACTTTGAAAAAAGCAGGGCCCAACCTTCCGTATGGAGTATTCCCATCTGACGTTCGATTTGCACAAGAGGGTAGCATTCATCACTTTGAATCGCCCCGAGAAGAGGAACGCCTTCAACGCCGGATTAGTCGGTGATCTGTCAGATTCGTTCAACCGCGCGGAAAAATCGGGAGAAGTACGGGTAGTCGTACTCAGAGCGAACGGCTCCGCGTTCTCGGCCGGCGCGGATCTGGATTATCTCCGGGAGCTCATGGAGAACGACTATGAGCGCAATCTTGCCGATTCACAGCAGTTGATGCGCCTGCTCCTGCAGATGTATAAACTCAAGAAACCTGTCATTGCGCAAGTGCAGGGTCCCGCTCTTGCGGGTGGGTGCGGACTAGCGACTGCCTGCGACATCATTGTCGCCTCCGACCGGGCGGAATTCGGATATCCGGAAGCCCGCATCGGCTTCGTTGCCGCGTTGGTGATGACATTTCTGGTGAGACGAATCGGGGAAGGGCGGACGCGGGAGCTCTTACTCACCGGCAGAACTATTTCGGCATCGCGCGCCGCCGAGATCGGTCTTGTCAATGAACTGGTACCTCAAGATGGACTGGCTGAACGGGTCGAGACGATCGCCTCGGAAATTTCCGGGAGCGTCAGCGGCTCTTCAATTGCTATTACAAAAGATACGCTTGTAAAGATTTCAGGTATGGACGTAGCGGCTGCACTCGATTATACGGCTAAAATCAATGCTGCCACCAGAATGACCGAAGACTGCAGAAAGGGAGTGAACGCGTTTTTATCGAAAGTAGAACATACCTGGTAAAGGACACAGAGGCTTCGAAGTGACCGATCACCTGAAGGATTCCATTCGTTCCATTCCCGATTTTCCGAAACCCGGAATCGTCTTCCGCGACATCACGACGCTCTTGAAAAATCCCGATACCTTCGCATCCGCGGTAGAAGTTCTTTTCGATGCGTATAAGGACGAACGGATAGATAAGGTAGTGGGAATCGAATCGCGCGGCTTTATCCTCGGAGCGGCGCTGGCATTAAAATTGAATGCAGGATTCGTACCGATCCGCAAGCAGGGAAAACTACCCGGGAAAGTTATCAGCCAGGATTACGAGCTTGAGTACGGTACGGATTCGATCGAAATACATGCGGATGCCATCGACAAGGGTGAACGCATTCTCCTGCACGATGACCTGCTTGCCACCGGCGGTACGATCGATGCGTCGTGCAGGCTTGTCGAGCGTCTCGGAGGTATTGTCATAGGTATATCTTTCCTCGTCGAATTATCCTTCCTGCACGGTAGGGAACGGATTTCCCGGTATCCGGTACATTCGCTCATTCTCTACGACGAGGAGTAGATATCAAGATGAAGGGTACGAATCGTCTATGCTTAAAGAAGATACCGTCGCTCCGGATTTCACCGCTCGTACATCAGACGGTACGATATTCCGGCTCTCTTCATTGCGCGGATTGAAACATGTCGCTTTATTTTTTTATCCAAAGGATTTCTCGGTGGCATGTACACGGCAGGCTTGTCAGTTCAGAGATAATTACGAAATACTGGCCGGGTTGAACTGCGAGGTTATCGGCATCAGCTACGATCCCCCGGAACGACACGAAACGTTTAAAATGGTTTATCGGTTGCCTTACGCACTCATCAGCGATACGGACAAATCGATTGCACGGCTTTACGATGTCATGCGGTTCGGCGGATATCTGTCGTTCCTGAAAAGAGCGACCTACGTTATCGACATCGGGGGAATGATCCGGAGCGCCATACACCGGGAATTCACGGTCGCGAACCACATAGAAACGGTAAAACGGGTACTCGCGGCACTCGAGAAGGAGCGGAATCATTAGACCCGGTGCGATCCGATTGATTCTGCTGCTGATGCTCCCGATACTGGGAACGGAAGCGAAAATTCCTTCCGGAACAGGAATGCCGGATTCGCTTCAACTCCCGGTAACCGAATATTTTCGGTACAGCGTGTCGTATCTGGGAATCAGAATCGGAACGATCGAGGTGCGAAACGAGACGCCTTTCATGCCGGATCCGGCGTCGAACATCTATGTTACGGGAACTCAGATAATTCTACGCACGTTTCCCGGAATACCGTTCCTGTCGGTCCTGACAGAGTTTCTCAGCAGTATAGACGACCGGGGCTTTTTCCGCGAGTCCACCACCTATGATAAACAGGGCCGGAAATGGGCATACTACGAGGCAGTCAGGGACAATGAGACAAACGACATAGTCGTTGAACGGGGATCTGTCGAAGACCGATCGCTGTCCGGCCGATCCGACATAGAGGTGGATACACTCCATCCAGGTATTCCGGTTCATGATGCATTAACGTTTATCCAATTTCTCCGTAACCGGGCTCACGAGACCGAGCGGCTGTCCATCGATATTCTTATCGACCGGAGCATCGAGAAAATCGTCATCGATCAACCGTCCGATGTAAAGATCGTCAAGATAAAAGCTTTCGATGAAGCGACGGCGGCGTACCACGTAACCGGAAGCATTGAATTTACGGCGATCCATGGATTGAGCAGGCGATATCAGGCCTGGATTTCGACCGGACCGCGCAGGATACCGCTCATGGCACGCGTGCATATTGCCATCGGCTCGGTCAAGATCGAGTTGGAATCATACGATGTAGCCGAACACCTACCCCATGAACGCTTCGATCATGAGTGAAACTTTATTCATCCCATTCGTAAAAATTTCCGGGGCCGGCAACGATTTCATCCTCATCGATGAAGATGCATTGCCCGCCGGTATCGGTCCGTACGGTATATTCGCCAAAGCGGCCTGTAACCGGCACTACGGAACGGGGGCGGATGGATTACTCGTCGTCAAGGTGGCGGATAAAGCGGATTTCGAAATGGATTATTATAACGCCGACGGATCGACCGGAGGTATGTGCGGCAATGGCGCCCGCTGTGTTGCCGGCTACGTCATGGATACGCGGAAGCTCGACCGCCGGGTGACTTTCAAAGCATTCGATCATACATATACGGCAGAGCGCAAAGGGTCGGAGATCACCGTGGAGATGAAGAATCCTTCGGGATTGCTGACTGATCTCGAACTCGACGTTGGGGGGAAAAAGCACACGTGTCACTATATCGATACCGGATCTCCTCATGTTGTCGTAATCGTCGACGGGGATAACCGGACATTCGAGCAGTCTTTCGACGACGCCGACATCGAACAGATAGGCCGTCAACTCAGATATCATGAGGCGTTTAAACCGTTCGGCACGAACGTTAATTTTATTGCGGGAGCCGAGATCGGAAAAAACACGATCAGGATCCGGACCTATGAACGGGGTGTCGAATCCGAAACACTCGCTTGCGGGACAGGCTCCGTTGCATCGGCCATCATCGCCGCTCTCCTCAGGAAGCTCGAACCGCCCGTCTACGTACATACAAGGAGCGGATTCCGGCTCGCCGTCGATTTCCGAAGAACGGGGAGAGAAATCACCTCCGTAACGCTCACCGGTCCGTACAGGTATATCTTCACGGGCCGACTCGCTTATAATCCGTCCAGTCAAACGACCGGCAGCGACGAGATCATTACCTGAATAATTCAAATCACAAATCAGTAAGCCCGGGAATCAAAATACGATGAACGCTCATTCATTCATCATAAATCCGATGGCGGGGAAGGGGAAGGGGAGAAAACTCATGGGCAAGATTCGACGTGCAATTGCCGACGTGTTTCCGGACGCCGAGATACTGATAACCGAACGGAAACTCCATGCGCTGGAACTCGCTCGTGAACGAAATGCCGATCCCGGAAGGGTGGTAGTCGCCGTGGGGGGAGACGGAACAGTGAATGAAGTGGGTAACGGACTTATCGGCGGGACCGCATACCTCGGCGTGATACCGATCGGCTCTGGAAACGATTTCGTCAAAATGTTCTCGATCTCAGGAGTGATCGAGGATGCGCTGTTTCAGATTCGTCGAGGTACACCGAAATCGAGCGACGCCGGGCTGATCCGGATCACAGGCGGAGAAGAGACGAATTCGGAGCGGTTTTTCCTCAACGGAATCGGGATCGGATTCGATGCCGCAGTTGCGAATCAAACGACGAAATTCAAGCACCTCTCGGGATTCCCGCTGTATATTGCATCGGTTGCAAGAACCCTGATGTATTATACAACCCCGAATATGCTGATGTCGCTGAACGGAGCGATGGTCAACGGCAGGCATTTTCTTATAGCAGTAGGAAACGGAAAATGCGCAGGCGGTGGTTTCTATCTCACGCCTGAAGCAAAAATCGACGACGGTCTTCTCGATGTCTGCCTCGTCGACAACGTATCCGTCGGAAGAGTACTGAAAATATTCCCGAGCGTTATTAAGGGGAAGCATGAGAAGCATAAAGAAGTGCACTTCTATAAGACGCCTGAGCTGAAGGTCGTTTCGAAAGAACCGATCATGGTCCATGCAGATGGAGAGGTACTGGCCACGAAAGCCCGTGAAATCGTCATCAAGGTCAAGCCGGCGGCGCTCCAGATCGTATGTTGACCGGGAACGATGTAACATAACCTGCTGTTAGGTTTTTTATTCGGAATTATCCAGGATGAATGCATGTCACGAATAAAAAATCGAAGATCGTTTCTGAACCGGCTCGTACTCACCTGGGCCGGAATCACCTCGCTTCCCGTTGTATCGACAATCTATAAATTTATCAATCCGCCGAAACAGACGTTTGAGGGATCCGCGGTAGTTGGTACGGTATCGGAACTGACTGCCGGAACCGATCGGACATTGATGCTCGGCAACCGTCCCGTCATCGTTATAACCGTCGGCGAGGGGAGACACCGTGCTTACCGCGCGAATTGCACACATCTCGGCTGCGTCGTCAAGTTCAGGGCGGATCACGGGGACATTTATTGCGCCTGTCATGGAAGCATATTTAACCTCGACGGCGTGCCGGTGAAGGGACCTGCATCCCGTCCGCTTGAAAAAATTCCGCTGAAGATCGAAAATGAACACGTCGTTATATCTACGGTATAATATTCAGTTCGGACACGCATGAATAAACCAGTATTTGAAAGGAGAGGGCTGCGTCTCTGGTTGGAAGAAAGGCTGCCGATCGATTTCATCTCCGGGTATCTGAAGAAGAAGGAAGTTCCGCGGCATAAACATTCAATATGGTATTACTTCGGCGGATTGACGCTTTTCTTCTTCGTGGTACAATTGGTGACCGGTCTGCTGCTGATGTTGTATTACCGGCCTACCCCCGATGAAGCATATGCGAGCATACTGTTTATTGTCAATGAGGTATCCTTCGGCTGGCTGATACGATCGATGCACAGCTGGGCGGCGAATCTCATGATCGCCATGCTGTTCATTCACATGACAAGCGTTTTTTTTATGAAAGCATACCGGCCCCCGCGGGAATTCCTGTGGTTTACCGGGATCGGTCTGCTCGGCATAGTTCTCGGATTCGGATTCACCGGATATCTGCTTCCCTGGGACGAGGTTGCATATTACGCAACACAGATAGGTACCGAGATCCCGAAATCCATACCGTTGATCGGCCCGTTCGCGGTATCGCTGCTCCGGGGCGGAGAAGATATCGGAGCTGCCACACTCACCAGGATGTTTTCGATCCATGTTGCAATCCTCCCGCTGCTTACACTGATACTTATCGGTATACACTTGTTTCTGAACCAGACCTATGGTGTCAGCAAACCTATTCGGACTGTCGAAACCAAGAAGGCTATACCGTTTCTACCGAATTTTCTGCTTCGGGATGTAAGAATGTGGCTCATCGCCTTTCTCGTACTCCTCGGAATTTCGATTTTATCGCCCTGGAAGCTGGGCCCCGAAGCGAATCTGCTGGCTCCGGCCCCCGAAGGGATCAAACCTGAATGGTATTTCTTACCATTATATCAAACACTTAAATTTGTACCCCCCGTAATCTGGCGACTTGACGGCGAGGCGCTCGTAAATATATTCTTCTTATTGGGAGGTGCGGTATTATTTTTTATTCCGCTGTTAGACCGAAAAGCACGGGCGGGAAAAAGCGGAAAACTCATGCAATCAGCCGGAATTATCGTATTGATATACCTGGTGACAACGACACTTATTGCGTATTTCACATAGAAAGATATATGAAAAAACTCATCTGGATTCTATTTACTTTTATGGTATCCGGTTTTGCCTCAGCAAATGAACCTGTCGATACCGTTCAGACCGTAAACGAACTGACCGGTATACCCGGATTCGATGGGAGACTCAATATGCTACTCATAGCCGGAGCTTTGGTAATCGGTATGATTTTCTTGCTTTCACTAAAGATATATCAAATGGAGAGCGGGGAAGATGATAAGGAATAATGTTACTTTACATAATATATCTTATACGACATTCATTCGTTTCAAGAATTCAGCTTTTCTCTCCCTGTATAAAAAACATTTCCCATGTAAATGCGAATCCCACAAGAATCGGGATGAGTCCGTCGAGCCAGGTCATATCCGTAAATGTCTGTTCGAATATCTTTACGATATATCCTGTGACGATAAATACACCTGCCGTTTGCCTGTATTCTACAAGATCATCCAGTCTCAACTGTATTTGCTGATGGATTTCTTCCTCGTAACCGGGCAATGGAATAAATTGACTGATGTTCTGTTCCACGGCAGCCATAGATTCTTCTGTACTCAGGAAGAAACCGAAAGCGGAAAAAAGCAGTAATAACCAGGGTATGAGCCACATGAGAATACTAAATGCAATACTCCCACCGTTGATGAGCAGGGGTTCCGAGGATATACGATGGTAAATTCCAGTTGCATAGTAGCGAACCGATTTCCAAATAGACTTGAGCCTGTATTTACCGAGTAATTTCCGTAAATTCATGAACTCCCAAATTATCCAGATGGAACGGTATTCATTTCTTCCGCCAGAGAATTGTGATAAACGTCCATTATTTGTTCTAAACGTAAATCAATGATTCCGTTTATCGTCAGTCTGTCCCCGCCTATTTCTCCAATATCTTCATAGATTATATTTGAATGCTTACCGGCTAAGTTCTTAAGTCTTGCCATATTATTGCTGCCGATAGAAATTATTACCCGAGACTGATCTTCACCGAATAAAAGAGTATCGCTTCTCAACTCCGACTTTATCTTAATCCGCGCTCCGATAGGAGTTTCATTGCCTGCGATGCAGCATTCGGCCAGCGCCACGGCAATGCCTCCTTCTGATACGTCGTGCGCAGAATCGATCAGGCCATCTTGTATGGCATTCAGAATAAATAAATGCAAATTTCGTTCGGTCTCAAGATCGATAGAGGGTGAATCTCCCTCCACCTTATTGAACAAGACAGAAACATATTCGGATCCGCCTAAATGACCTCCGTTTTCACCGATAAGTATAATCCTGTATCCATCTGTTATAAATCCTGAGCGGGTAATATGCTCGGTATTTTCCATTATTCCGAGCATACCGATTACGGGAGTCGGATATACCCGTTCTGTAAGACTTTCATTATAAAAACTCACATTCCCACCTGTAACGGGAGTTTCAAAAACGGTGCAGGCTTCACGCATGCCGGCGATTACTTCAGAGAACTGATAATAAATTTCCGGATCGTACGGATTTCCGAAATTAAGGCAATTCGTTATGGCTGCAGGCACGGCACCTGTACACGCGACATTTCTCGCGGCTTCCGCAACTGCGATCTTTGCCCCTTCCCTGGGATTAAGGTATACATACCGCCCGTTACAATCCGTTGTGACAGCTATCGCCTTATCCGAACCTTTAATCCTGATAACAGCGGCATCCGAACCGGATCCAAGAACGGTATTGGTCTGAACCATTGAGTCGTATTGTTCGTATACCCAGCTTTTTCCGGCAATATTCGGTGATGCGAGCAATTTCAAGAGGACATCGTTATAGTCGGCCGGTTCCGGATATGTATACGGCTTTGACTTCGATTGTTCCTCGAGATATACCGGCCGTTTGGTTTTTCGATGATAAACCGGTGCATCTCCGCCAAGGACAAGGCTTCTTGCAGGAATACTCGCCTTTAGATCCCCTTCCTTCCAAAAGTTCAGTTCTCCGTCATCCGTCACAAAGCCGATAACGACGGCGTGGAGATCCCACTTCTTGAATATATCCATAACCCGCTTTTCGTACCCCTTCTTCACGACTACGAGCATACGCTCCTGCGATTCCGACAAGAGCAATTCATATGCGGTCATGTGTTTCTCACGCGCCGGTACCAGATCGAGATTTATATCCATGCCGGTTCCACCCCGGAAGCTCATTTCGGAGGTTGAACAGATTATTCCGGCGGCCCCCATATCTTGTATACCGATAATGTAGTTAGCCTTAATAACCTCCAATGTTGCTTCAAGAAGTAATTTCTCCGTAAACGGATCCCCAACCTGTACGGACGGGCGTTTATCCTCAGACTCTTCGGAAAGCTCCTCCGAGGCGAATGTAGCTCCGTGAATGCCGTCTCTCCCGGTAGCCGAACCAACGATGAGAACGGGATTGGCGATGCCCTTCGCAATAGCTTTTGCAATTCTCGAGTGCCGTACGAGTCCGACGGCCATCGCGTTTACGAGCGGATTATCCGTATATGATTTATCGAAATACACCTCTCCGCCCACCGTCGGAACCCCGAAACAATTGCCGTAATCACCTATTCCTTTAACTACATTTTTAAAGAGATACTTCACCCTGGGATTTGACAATTCTCCGAATCTCAATGAATTCAATGCTGCTATCGGACGCGCTCCCATAGTGAATATATCCCTGAGTATCCCGCCGACGCCTGTTGCCGCTCCCTGATAGGGTTCTATCGCCGAGGGATGATTGTGACTTTCGATTTTAAATGCAATTGCGTACCCGTCGCCGATATCGACCAATCCTGCGTTCTCCTCACCGGCTTCAACGAGAAGTCTCTCCCCTTTCCGAGGCAGGGTCTTAAGCAGAGCTATGGAGTTTTTATAGCTGCAATGTTCGCTCCACATCACGCTGTAACAGCCCAGTTCTGTATAACTTGGTTCCCGGCCGAGGATCTCCAGGATTCGTTGATATTCTTCTTCGGTTAACCCATGCTGCTTTGCCAAGCTGAGGTTTACTTCCGGTTCGACGGGAGTTGCGCTTACGTTCATGTATTCAATCTGTAAATGATTGGGTCTTAAAGTGGACTCTAACGTACATAAACACAGCAAAGCCCACCAACGGGGTGGGCTTTGCCGGAGTATACTGCTTCATTTCGGTTCTAAATGCCCAACGATAGATTCAGGCTGATTAAATTCGCCGTACTGTTATATACTCCGTTCATTGGAGTCGGTGAAGGAAAACCCGGTAGATAGTTTATCTGCGAATTTGTCACTTCCCTTTCCACGAACGTCAGGAACATGTATCCGACGTCTATCGTCACCATATCGTTCACCCTATACCCGAATCCGAGTGTGATGCCGTGGCGATCGGAATCCGGCAGTCGTGGCGTCATGTACTCGTCCTGCGACGGGTTCGAATCGAATAGATAACCGGCGCGAAGATCGAGATTCTCATTAAGGGTATATTCCAATCCGATCCGTGCAATATATCCATTGTCGTAATTGAAAAGCAGCTCCTGAGTATCCTGAAGCGGAGTCTTATCAACGAAATCGATGAGTATTTTTTCCACTGCGTCCCAGAATACATACTGTAATCCGAGATTGACCGATAACTTGTCCAGACCCTGATAGGTCATTCCCACAAACAAATTACCGGGGGTGGTTAATTCGGTTTTTGCATCCCCGCCGGGAAGGAACGGGGCAACGCTTGCGGGAACCGTCAGTTCCGCCTCTCCCTCGATATCGATCGTTACTTTGCTCCGGTACGCTAATCCGATTTGTATATCCTCTGTCGGAGTCAGGAACAGACCGATGTTCCAACCCATGCCGGTTCCGTCTCCCTCTAGGAGGGCATGACCATCAGGCAGCGGAGGGGTAAGCAGCAGCGCCTGACTGAGTTTCACTGTGGAGAGTACATAGTTAAAACCAACCCCGATGCCTGCGACGTCGCCGATCCGATATGAAGCCGTCGGATTGATAAAGTAGGTCCGCAGCGTACTTTCGATGCCAAGATACCGACCTACCCATTCCTCCGGCCATCGCGTTCCTAATCCATAGGGATTGAACGCACCGATTCCCAGCGCCAGTCCGTTTTCGAAGGTATGCGTGCCGTAAAGAACGGAGGGATAAAACATCTGACTTTCAAGCTTACTCTCGGTCGCCATAGGGACGGGACCGGTAAACCTGGAGGACGGGAAAATAAGCGTTGTCCCCAGCGTAAAATTCGTACCCGGCAGGTAACTCAATGCGCCCGGATTGAAATATATTGCAGAAGCATCCTTCAGAGAAGAAAATACAGCACCAGCTAGAGCTGTTGCACGGGCGCTGTGTTCGTTCACCTGGTATCCACCTGCAAAGGAAAACGTGGACATAAGGATGAGAAGCAAACAGATTATTACGATCGATTTGAATGTTTTCAATGGCGACCTCACTGATATCGGTGAGTGGTTGGTACATCGTCTTGGGCGAAACACAGAATACAGACGGTTACTATACGGTTCGGTATGAAAGATAACAATATTAGGTTAAAATAGTCAACAGAGTATATCCCTTTTCAACCGGTTGGCCGGGTTTGATGAATATTTTATCTACGATTCCAGGAATATTTGACCGGATTTCATTTTCCATTTTCATAGCTTCGAGCACTATAAGCCCCATGCCCGCCTCGACCCGTTCTCCTTCCCGGACCTCAATTTCCGTTACAAGACCCGGCATTGGTGCAAGTATATCTACGGATTTCCCTGATTCTCCGGTTTTCGTAACAATCTGCCTGAGTAATCTATCCCGTTCATCCTCTACTATTATCCGGTAATCCGTACCTCCGATAGAAACGCTATACTCGCGGATGTGTACCTCATCGAGCGAAATTGGGAACACTTTCCGCCCTAATAGAAGCGAATATTTCCCCGGTTCGATCTCCTTTAGATCGACGGTATCCGTGATATCACTGCCGTCAACTTCTATCGCCGATCCGTTCAGAACAACCGTGAAGGTAATTTCACCGATAGTTATAAAGAATTTATTTCGGGCTGCCATATAATTCCGTTACCTTCGTTGTCTGAGCTTCCAGTTTGAATGTTCTCCCGTCCGGTTTTGCGCTATTCGATTACTCTTCATTTTTTGAGAGGCGACTATCGCTGCCGTAACGGCGGCCGCCTTCTTTTCCTCGATCGTCGCCGTATCCAACGCCGAAGTCTTGAAATGCTCCTCGATGAAACGCGTAGTGTATATCCCGCCGGAAAATGCGGGATGACGAATAATGAAAAGGCATGCCGGAATGTTCGTGATCACCCCGCGGATCCGGTATTCGCTAAGCACACTTTCCATCCGTTTAATGGCTGCTATACGGGACGGAGCATGGACGACGAGCTTCGATATGAGAGGATCATAATGGTAAGTTATATCGTTCCCGGGCTGTACGCCGCGATCCTCACGTACTCCCGGACCGAGAGCAGACTGTATGGAGTTTATTTTTCCGATCGAAGGAAGGAAATTATTCAGGGGATCCTCGGCATAAATCCGGCATTCGATCGCGTGACCCCTGAGTCTTATACCCTCCTGTGTAAATGATAACCTGTTTCCGCTTGCAACCGAAATTTGTTCTTTCACAATGTCGATACCGGTCACCATTTCGGTAACGGGATGCTCGACCTGGATCCGTGTATTCATCTCGAGAAAATAGAAGTTACGTTCCTCGTCGACGAGAAATTCCACGGTACCGGCATTGCTATATCCGCTTGCCCTGGCGGCTTCTATAGCCGCCTCTCCCATACGCGTTCGAAGTACATCGTCTACAATGAACGACGGAGCTTCTTCGATTATTTTCTGATGCCTGCGTTGTATCGAACATTCCCGTTCGCCTAAATGGACAATATTCCCGAACCGATCGGCGAATATCTGAACCTCTATATGCCTGGGTTGCCGAATATACTTCTCGAGATACAGAGCGTCATTGCCGAATGCATTCCTCGCTTCATTTTTCGCCCCCTTTACCGCCGATGCTATTTCACCCGCGTTTTCGACGATCCGCATACCTTTTCCACCGCCGCCGCCGACCGCTTTGAGCAATACAGGGTATCCGATATCGCCGGCGATGCGCATAGCATCATCGACGGTGTCTATCGGCGTTGTACTCCCCGGGATAATCGGAACCCCCGCACGATTCATTTCATCCCGCGCACGCGCTTTATCCCCCATTCTCCTTATTGCATCCGCCGGCGGCCCTATAAATATGAGTCCCTCTTGTTCTACCATCCCGGCAAATTCGGCATCCTCGGATAAAAATCCATATCCTGGATGTATGGCATCCACACCAGCTTGTTTTGCCGCGGCAATAATACGCTCCTTCTTGAGGTAACTCTCAGCGGCGGCAGCTTGTCCGATGTGTATCGCTTCATCCGCCATAACAACGTGTGGGGAGGTCCGGTCCGCTTCCGAAAAGACAGCTACCGGACGAATATCTGACTCCCTGCAGGCTCGGATAATCCGTACCGCGATTTCACCGCGGTTGGCGATGAGTATAGATTTTATTTCCATATACGGTCTCCGGGAGGGGTTTATTTTCGCAATTCTGCGATTGTAACCCCGCTGCTTCCTTCGTTCCAATTTCCGAGTCTCATCCCGGTAATATGCGCGTTTTTTTTAAGCTGTTCGGTTATTTTATTTCGAAGGACTCCGCTTCCTTTCCCATGGATAATCTCTACCGTTTCAAAGCCGGCAAGAAGAGCTCTATCAAGGAAATATTCCAATGCTGCAACCGCTTCGTCACCGGTATATCCTCTTACGTCAAGCGTTCTCGAAATAGTTTGTCTCTCTTCTTCGGAAACACCCAGATTAGTAGTTGAGGAAACTCTTATCTTCTCTTTTGTTTTCAATAATTTATCTCTTGATACCCGAAGTTTAATCGAACCAAAAAGTACATGTACGAATCCCGTATCATCTTCTGTCTCGAGAACCTCGCCGACCTGTCCTCCGTCGGTCAACCGTACATGATCGCCTTTCATAAGAGGACTCATGTCCGAGGCAGGAGTACCGGTTTCGGAGTGCAGTTCCTTTTCGATATCCTGACGCATATTCTGTATTTCTTCTTTCCATCTGCGGGAGACATCGGGTTGAGCCTGCGTCTCGCGTATTTCTCTGACCGCGTTTTCGATAACGGCATTTGCCCTCTCGACGATCTGTGCGGCTTCCAGTGCCGCTGCTTGCTTCAACTGCCGGATTTCCTGTTTGAGACCACCGAGTTTCGACTCATACTCGCCGGTAAGCGCATCTAACCTTGTTTTCTCGCTGCTGACGGCTTCGTGTTTTTGCTTATACTCCTGGATCTGCTGCTCAAGATTGACGAGGAGTCTCTCCAGATTCTGTCTGCCGCTCCCCAGGTAACTACGCGCTCTTTGGAGCAGCTCAGAAGAGAACTGCATCCGCTGTGCAATTTCAAGGGCATAGCTGCTGCCTGGTATTCCGGCGGTGAATCTGTAGGTCGGTTCCAGTGTATTCTGGTCGAATTCCATCGCTCCGTTCTCAATATCGGGCTGTTCGAACGCAAATGCCTTTAAATCCCCGTGATGTGTGGTTGCTATGGTCAGCGCTTGATTCCGCGTCAGGTATTCCAGGACCGATGCGGCGATCGCGCTCCCTTCTACCGGATCCGTACCAGAGCCTATTTCGTCGATAAGCACAAGTGAATCCTCGCCTGCCGATTCCGTAATTCCTTTTATTGCAAGCAGATGCGAGGAAAAGGTGCTCAGGTCATGTTCGATTGACTGTTCGTCTCCGATCGATACGAAGATGCTGCGCATGACAGGCAGCTCGGTTCCGGGTGAGGCAGGAATATGGAGACCGGCCTGGTACATCAGGCAGAGCAACCCCACCGTTTGCATAGCGACGCTCTTTCCTCCCGCATTCGGTCCCGTGATGATTAAAGTCCGGAACGTGTCTCCGAGCGTGAGATACAACGGTACTACCGAATTTCTATTGTGGTGAAGGAGCAGCAAGGGGTGTCTTGCCTCGTCTAGCCGGATGATGCGTCCGCGGCTCTCGACCGGCCTGCATCCGAGGATTTCAATCGAGTAGTGCGCTTTCGCGAAAAGGAAGTCGAGCTCGGCGAGAATCTCGAGCGCAAGCGACAGATCGTTCCTTTTCTCCGCGATTTTCGCTGTCAGAATGCGCAGCAGCCGTTCGATCTCGCGCTGTTCCATGATCTGATATTCGCGCAGCTCATTGTTTATCTCGAGAGTTTCGGCGGGTTCGATAAATACCGTCGCCCCGCTCGCGCTTGAGCTATGGATGAATCCGGGAACGTGGTGTTTATGCTCGGATTTAACCGGTACCACCATCCTCCCCTCTCTGGTGGTAATCAACTCTTCCTGAGTCATCTTGTCCGCGGCGAGGCTCTTCAGAATTTTTTCCAATCTTCTCCTGAGCGTCTCCGAAGTCCTCCTGATCGACCTGCGGATGTTCTGCAGTTCATTGCTCGCCGTATCCCTGACACCCCCCTCTTCATTGAGGATCGTATCGATATGATGCTCCAGGACTTTATCGGATAGGAGCGAGGCGGATAATTCTGCGAGACGTGGGCAGCGCTGCGATCGGTTTCGAAAGTAAGTTTTCAGATTGTGAGAGGCGGTGGCAGTCGCGTAAACAGAGCGGATATCCTTACCGGGAAGAACGTTCCCTTCGATGGATGAACGCTGAACGATTTCGCGGACATCCCTGATACCCTCCATCGGCATCGGATCCTCGTTTTCAATCACCGATTTCATCTCATCGAGGAGATCGAGATTCCGTCGAACGGACAGGATATCGTCCACCGGTTCGGAGGCATCGATTTTTTCGAGGCCGAGCGGCGAACGGGCATACCTCCGGATCTGCCGGAGTACCGCCGAGAATTTCAGTTTTTCAGCTGCCTGAATGAACACGTCGTTTTATACGGTTATTTCCGGAACACCGGGAGCGTCGCGGATAAAAATCTCGAAGAATTCGCGGATCTGCGGGATGAATATATTGATCCATTCGAATACGGTCGGCGCAAAACCGTAGATGGATGAGTAGAGCCATGAAGATTCGCGCATCGAGGCCGGCGGGATCTCGACGAGTAGTACAAGATGGAGAATAATACTCACAATCAGCGCCCCTTCAAACAATCCGAATGCCGCACCGGCAATTTTATCCCACCCCCTGTAGAGTTCGTTCTTTTTTCCTACGGCTCTGAAAAGGACATTCCCACCTATCAGAAATCCCAAAAAAATCAAAATGAATGCGAGGATAATCGAAAAGAACGGAGAAAATTTCAGCACCTGCTGCATCCATGCCGAAAAAGGGGTATAGAGATTAATGGCTATGAAGAATGCTGCAAGAAGAATGATTATCCCGAAGATTTTCTTAATAAATCCCTCAAAAAAACCGCTGAAAACAAATAGGGCGAGCGCGATAGCGATCGCTATGTCTGCGATGTTCATGTAGATTCCAGTAATCGTTTTACGATTGATTGTACTGCTTTCCCGTCTGCCTTTCCCCTTAGTTTCGACATTGCGGCCGACATGACCCTGCCCATATCCTTCGGCGATGAAGCTCCGAGCTGGCCCATCACAGATGATATCTCTGCTTCAATCTCTTCCGGACTCAACTGGGCTGGCAAATATTCCTGGATATATCCGAGTTCTTTGCGTTCCGTTTCCGCCAGTTCGGTTCTGCCCGCCTTCTCGTATTCCCCGATCGCTTCTTTTCGCTTTTTTGCCGCGCCCGCTATGGCGGCCAGGATGTCCTCTCCGCTCATCGGTCTGTTTTGACCGCGGAGTGCAATCTCTTTTTCTTTGAGTACGGCGCGGAGCGAGCGGAGGGTTTCGAGCTTCAACTTATCGCCTGATTTCATTGCCAGTTTAAAATCGGCGTTTAATTTATCGAGGAGAGGATTCGTTTCATCCATAGCTATGCCTGCATAAAAAAAGGCAGGGATCAATAGATAATTTCCCTGCCTTGGTGATTGACTTATGGTCGGCGCACATGAAGCATCCGTGCCCGGGTGTTCATCGACCGATGGATCAGGCCGCAATATGCGTTACAATTTATGCAATGTCGAATAATTGATACGCAGTGCGTCGGCTTGTCTCAGTTGCTGCTGTATATCGGTGATGATGCCCATTTCCGAGAATTTATCGATCCTGAGCGAGACGATCAGGTTCGGTTGATCGACGCGCTTCTGGTACATGATCGGCCGGATATCGTTCATCTGGACGAGGTTGTCGTCGATCTGTATCCTTCCGTCTCTTCCGACCCAGACATAGGAAATGAGCCGCTTGTTATCTATACGCTCGATCATATAGGCATCCGGGAGCGTGTATTCCACCTTCACGTCGAACTCCCTGAGTACCGTGGTGAGCATAAAGAATATGAGCAGCATAAAGATGATATCGGGGAGAGATGCAGTCGGAATATCCTGCTTCGTCGTCGCCTGTTTTTTCTTGAACTTCATAGGTTCGTAATCCTATTCGATGATCGTACGCATTTATTCGGGTTCCGCCAGAGAGATTCTTTGGGGAACCGCCTCGCGAACCTGGTCGAGCTGCTCGCGTGATAGATCAGCCAGCGCAAGACCGAACGTATTACGTGAATACTCTTCGCGTAAGTTGTTGTACGTAAGTTTTAACTGGTCGATGACATCGATGTAGACGTTATAGGGAGTTCTCCTGTCGGTCTTGACCGATACGATCAATTTCGGGTTTGTCCGCACCTTTTCCGCGATCGTGCCGGAAATCTGGGGTACACCGATTATTTCCCTATCGAGCAGTACGCGGCCCTCCGCATCTACAAGGATGTTTGCCAGATTTTCGGGATTAACCTCAATTTCAACCGCCTCTTCAAGCGGGGGCGGTAGTACCAGACCGATACCGGTATCCACGTCGATCGTAGTGACAAGCAGGAAGAATATGAGGAGTAAGAACGCGATATCGGCCATGCCGGCCATAGCAATAACCGCACCCCGGTCTTTCTTTCGTCTGAACATAATTCGTCGGTTCCTTCCCCGGTCACTTTTTTTCGGGCGCTCTCGGCACCGGTGCCGGTTGCGCGAGCTTCTTACCTTGTTTTAAAAGAATCAGCGAGTCGATCAATTCGATCGAGCTTTCCTCCATCTCGATAACGAGTTTATCGATCCTGGAGACAAAGTAATTGTAGAATACCTGGAGAACGACTGCTACGACAAGGCCGAAGAGCGTCGTGAGGAGCGCGACCGAAATACCGCCTGCGACGATTTCCGGAGAAATATTCCGGGCTTCCTTAATCGCATCGAATGCGGCGATCATACCCTGCACCGTACCGGTAAACCCGATCAGCGGTGCAATCGAGATGAAAGTAGATATCCAGATAAGATTCTTCTCAAGGAACGCCATTTCGATTCCGCCATAGCTGATGATCGCCTTCTCCGCCGCTTCAATTCCTTCATCAACCCGCAGCAGACCCGCCTGGAAGACGCTTGCGACGGATCCCCGGTTTTTCGAACAGACTTCGAGTGCGGAATTTACACCTCCCCGGTCAAGGGATGTTTTTACATCGACCAAAAACTTTTTCGTGTTCACCGTTGCTCTGCTCAACGTCCATAACCTCTCAAAGGAAAAAGCGAGACCCAGAATCAGGCATCCGAGAATAAAATGCATGAAGATTCCGCCCTCGACGTACTTCTGCTGTAACCAGTTGAGGGCACCGGCGTCTGATTGGAAAAGGAAGGCGAAGATTCCGAATTGATCCATTAGTATAAATCCTCCAAAGAGTCAGTAAAGTTGATTATAGGTAAGTTATCGAGACGGTTTTTTCTCGTTTTTCTCATTTTAATGCATAGAATAAGGATTTTTGTATAGAAAGTCAAATTGCTGATACTCCGCCGAATATCTCAATTACAGCGCCGTTTATGCTCCTTGATTCCTCCTTGCACAGATTGAGCATCGTGTCCGCAATCTCTTCGGGTGTCACCCAGTACGGAATGTCGTCAGGATTCCCCCACTCCCTGTTAGCATCCGTTAGAATCACGCTGGGTGCAAGAGCGCTGGCGGTTATTCCCGAACGTTTCAACTCTAAACCCAGCAACCTGGTCAGGTATGCCACACCCGCCTTAGAGAGACCGTACGCTCCCCGCTCAGGTTCGACATACAATCCGGGCATCGCTGAAATATTGATGATTCTCCCGTATCCGCTGCCATACATTGCCTTGACGGCTTCGCGACACGACAGGAAGCAAGTCGTCAGGTTCAGGGAAATCATTTTTTCCCAATCGCGGAGAGATAAATCCTTTACGGGAGTGTTCTGCATGAACCCCCCGACGAGATTGCAGACAATATCAATCCGTGTGAACCTTTTTTTCACGCCGGCAAAGAGGCGTACCACGTCGTCTTCGTTAGTCAGATCGGCTTTTTCGAGATGGAGCTGAGATAGATGTTTGTGCAGTCGGTCGGATAATGTCTTCCGATCGTCGTCGCTTCGATAGGTAAGTGCGAGATGAAGTCCGGCAGCTGCGAAGGATTCGGCAACCGTGATTCCCAAACCGCCTGAAGCTCCGGTTATGAGCGCGACTTTTCCGGCTAATTCCATATTTGAATCTGCTGCTTGTTCCTGGAAATCGGAGGCTTGAAATATAGTGTGATATTTACCGACATGCAAATATTCTATCGGAATGATAGCGATCCGCGGAATAAAAAAAATCCCCGCCACCAGCCGGCAGCGGAGATTCATGTATGGATTTTCAGAAAGCCCGGTAAAAAGAAGAATCCGGGATTTTATTGACTTCGGAATTTACATACTTACTCGACAACCGTAATGCCGATCGGTTCGGTATACCCATCTGCATGATCGACGTGAAATAGCGCGAACTCGATCTGGGTCGTTCCGATCGCCAGAGGGTATATATAAACATGGTCGCCGTGGAAGAGATCGTTGCGGCTTATGTCGATGACTCCCGTTGGAGCTCCCTGGGAGAGACCGTATTGTACATAGTATTCATCTCCGTCGAGAGTTATCATTTCATCCTGGTGGTCGTAAATCTCAACGGTCAGACTCATTCTGTTCCCGCCGAGATTGAGATCGGGAAGACTCGCTACGTCCCATCCGTCATCGTGCGTCCAGGTCGCAATCACCGTACGTGCAGCCGCCGATCTATCGAGAATTACGACCTGCTCCATATCTTCATGGTCATCTGGATCTGTAGATCGATTGCAACCCGCTATGATGAGAGCGCCTGCAATCAGAACGAAGACGTTTAAAAAAGTGAAATTTTTCATTTTTACTTATCACCTAGAGATTGTAATTGATAGTAGATGTTCTAAAACATCAGTCTGTAATTAATATGAATATTTCTTCCCGGTTGGGGGGCCACGTCTTTTATCCGTGACAGGTGATCGTGCCAGACCGCGTCACCCAGGTTCTGGATTCCAAGCATTATAGAATGATAGACTTTGCCCTGAATCCACCTGTAACCGACGCCTATTTCGAATAAATTATATGCTTCGGTCGGCCGTTGGAGATGAATGGTCTCACCAACCCGGACCGGCGACTGGATCGGACGCGGTACGCGGTATTGCGCGGCAGAGCCCGTATATCCGAACGAAGCTGAAATATTTTTCCCTTCGAAACGGAGCCGGGCGTTCCCGTTGAAGGGAGGAATGGAAGGAAGCGGATCGCCGTCCGTTCTCCTCTCAGCGTAAACGTAGCTGATCCCCCCGTCGAGAACGAATGATGGAAGGACTTCCCATTCGAGCTTACCTTCTGCTCCGTAGAAAAGCGCGTCCCTGCCGGTCGCCTGAAATACGGGAAACCTTCTGAATCTCGGATCGGTTTGACCGGTCGGCGCATAGAATATATAATTGCTCACAAGATTTCTGAATCCGGTAACATCGACCTTAATTTTCCCGCTCTGCAATCGTGCGAAAATATCCACGCCGAATCCGTATTCCGAGCGAAGCTTAGGATTTCCTATGTCGTAGCTGAAATCTGCCAGATGAGGACCGTCGGAGAATAACTCCTCGATCGACGGGGTTCGAAACGCCCTCGCCAGATTTACTCCGATCTTCCAGAGTGGGTTTATACTGTAAAGAAGAGCTATCGACCCGGAGAATGCGGAAAACGATCGATCGGTTACCGGAATGGTCTCCGTGAGCAGGCGTATCGGTTCGTAACTATAGGGTCTGATTTCTCTCAGATCATACCTGAGGCCGGTCTGAAGTCTGATATTTCGATATGCGAACTCCTCATATACGTATCCCGCCGCGGAGTATTCCGTTGCCGATCGTGAACCGGAGTATCCTCCTCCCGCTATCATATCACGTGCGAATAACGAGATGCCCCACGCGCCTTCAGTCATGAATTTTGAATCCTTGTGAACGTGACGAACGATCATGCTGCCACCGCCGCTCAACTGATCGAATCGCGTTCCGTAGAAAATGCCCGATGCCCCTCTGCCCTCAATCTCATCATGGACGTAGTGCGTTATGATCGCTTCCATTTCGATGTCGCTGAATAAACCGGACGGCCTGTAGAGCAGCCCCTTCAGCCGGCCGGTTCTTCTTTGATACTCGATATCGACTCCTCCGAAATGCGCTCCGGGTATCGCTACGCCGTTGAACTCGCCGGGTACGCCGTACCTCATTTCATGCTGGCGGAGAGATAGACCGATGAAACCCCAGTCGCTTACGTAGCTTAAACCTATGGCTGTCGTATATCCACTGAAATCGGTCGATGACATTTTGCCGAGCGGCGTCCGTGTATCGTCCGCTAACCGGCCGCTCGTTTCGAGTCGAACAACGAACTTCTTTGCAGGTAAGAGTAGCGATATCCCGCCGTTCAATCCTTTGTAAACGCTCTCGGCTCCTAGGGTCACGGTACCTGAGGCCGATCCCGGTGCATTGCGGGGAATCTCGTCGCGTATCACATTAATTACCCCCCCGAGAGCGTTGCTCCCGTAGAGGAGTCCGGCAGGACCTCTCACGACCTCAATACGCTCCGCCGTGGAGGGCTCGACGGTTACGGCATGATCAGCCGCTGTCGACGCAAGATCCCCCGTCCTCTGTCCGTCTTCCAGTATCAGCATCCGGTCGCCCCCCATACCCCGGATGACGGGTTGAGATGCTGCGGATCCGAAATACTGCTGCGAAATTCCGGGTATATGTACCAGTGTTGCCGAGAGATTCCCCTGCAACCTTCGCTGCAACTCAAGTCCACCGAGTAAGTCGGTCGGTTGATACACGTCCTCGAGTCCGCGCTCGCGCCCTATGCCGGTTACCACAATCGAACCTGACAATTGAAATACCGAAGGAGCGAGTTGTACCTCGATGATAACGGTATCCGACACCGTCAGATCGATCGATTGCTCATCAGGTTTATATCCGATATGCTCTATTGTCAGGACGAAATGCTGTGCAGGCAGCTCGTCGAACTGGAAACTCCCATCGGTTCTGGATATCCTGTACTTCCCGGTATCCTTAAGCCTGATATTGGCAAAAACGATTGGAAGTCCGGTTTCTGCATCGAGCACCGTTCCCAGGATTACACTCTTCCCTTTCAACATGAATGGATGTGACCCTGGCTCATTTCCCGCAGCGATGAACTGCGGGCTCAGCGGAGCGAAACTTATGCAAAGCAAAAAGAAGAATTGCAGTCTTTTTTTCATGACAAGAAAATCGATCCCTTCAACTCTGGTGAACGGCAACCGGTACGGCGATATATACTGTCTGAAATCCTAACGGAATAGCTGGCAATCATACATGTCCCGGATTAGACCGGCTCTTCCGGAATACGGTACACGATGATCCTGAAAAATTATTGCGGTTTTGGGATCAGATATGCGGGGGAGAACGCGGAGCGGTATTCGTATACTCTGCGGCAGAGGTGATATTATCCTCTGCGCGATCGATTATACTGTCGGTATGAGAAATGTCCGCGCTCTTGTCCTGGAGGAGCGCAGGTGCAGATAAGCTACTAATAAGTCGAATGCAGTATTGGCAAGTATGGCTCTGATGCAGCGGCGGATGGTTCTTGTGATCGTTGCACCGGTGTTCATCTATGGTCTGAAGCGTTCCTGCCGTCTTCGCCTGCTCGGGGGGGTGATGTACGTGAAAGTGTACGTCCGGTGTCTGACTGACAAGCGAACTTATCGCGAGGAATGCGGCAAGTAATAAATTAGTTGTCTGGTACCGGTGCATTAGAAATTTGTTCGGCTCGAATGTATGGTTGATTATCCCGAATTTAAGTCAATAATAAAACGTTTTTATTTACAGCAATCCGGAAGCTGTGCATAAGCAGTCTCATTTCGTTTCGTCTCATTGGCAGTGTATCCTGCGTCGGCTATCGCAATTTCGATCGCGCTGAGGGACGTTTCCTCCGGATTATAGCTCACCGTCCCCGTTTTTCGATTCAGGTCGACATCGACAGCGGCTACGCCGGGAACTTTCTTCGCCGCCTGCTGAACAAATGACGCACACATCTGACACTTCATGCCTTCAAGGGAAATAGATGCCTCTTCCAGACGAACCTCAACTCGGCTCTGCTCCCGGTCGTTTCCGCCGCAACCGATGATGCAGAACGTAAACAGGATCGCCGAAATAAAAACGACCGACCTCATCTGAGTACTCCATTGCTATTGGATAATGTGGAAGTCAAAGATTACTAATATAAAGATTTTCGATACTACAATCAATTAACCGTACCTCAGGTTCATTTGTTCCCGCGCGAACTTTAAATATTTATTTTCTGTTAATTTATTCGTAAAATACGGATTGTGATAACCTTCCACGCTTTACCTGAACGAACGGAGATACCCCTATGATTCGAAAGTTCCGTAGTGCGATGCTGCTGGTTTTTTTTATCATGCAAATCGGAGAAGCCGGCGATGCTCCGGCTGTCGGCTCGCGGGCGCCTGATTTTCATCTCCCCTATGCCACGAAGGAAAAAATATTCTGGGAGGGAGTCAGACTGTCGGAGATCGTCGGCGAGCACATCATCGTCCTGGCATTCTACCCGGCCAACTGGAGCGGCGGGTGTACAAAACAGCTTTGTCTCTACCGGGATAATTTCAACGCGCTCCAGGAGCTCGATGCCATGATACTCGGTATCAGCGGAGACTACGTATACGCGCATCATGAGTGGGCAAAACAGCAGGAATTTCCATTCCTGCTCGTGAGCGATCATCTCCATGAGGTAGCAGCAATCTACGGGAGCTACGAGGCTGGCCGGGAATTCAACCGTAGAACTGTTTATGTCATCGATAAGAACGGTACGATTGCCTACAAGAATATGAGCTACAGCACTTCCGACGAGAGCGATTACGAAGCTCTCGTACAGGTTCTCGCCGACTTGAACAACCAGTGATATCCACAATTACATATGACGATCATGAACATACCCTGTGTCAAACCACTCCCGATATTGCTTGTTTTTCTGTTGACTGCATGCAGTACCCAGCATCACGAGCCGTTGAAATTCAGCGGCGAAACCAACCTCTCGGAAATCCGCCAGATCACATTCGGAGGCACCAACGCTGAAGCGTACTTTTCATTCGGCCAGGATAAACTGGTGTTCCAGTCGACGCGCGACGGGTACGGCTGCGATCAGATTTTCGTCATTGATCTGGACGGAAATAATGTACGCCGCATCAGCACGGGTAAAGGGAGAACGACATGCGCATATTATCTCCCGGGCGACAGTCTTATTCTCTACTCCTCAACGCACGCGGCAAGCGACGATTGTCCGCCGCCGGTCGACCGGGCTAAAGGTTATGTATGGAAATTATACGATGAGTTCGATATCTATCTCGCCCGGAAGGACGGTTCTATCGTACAAACCCTGACATCAAGTTCCGCGTATGACGCTGAAGCGACTGTCTCCCCTCTCGGAGATAAGATCATTTTTACCTCGATGCGGGACGGCGACCCGGCGTTGTATTCGATGAATCTGGACGGAAGTAATCTGACCCGCCTCACCCACCGTCTCGGATACGAAGGCGGTGCATTTTATTCACTCGACGGTTCCAAGGTCGTATACCGGGCTCACTATCCCGAAACCGAGGAGGAATTAGCTGATTATTCGCAACTTATGAAGGACCGGCTCCTCCGTCCGATGCGCCTGGAAATCTACATCATGAACGCCGATGGATCGGATATACAGAAGGTAACGAATCTCGGTGCAGCGAGCTTCGCCCCGTATTTTCATCCCGACGGCGATCGGGTAATCTTTTCCTCCAACTACGGAGACCCGGAGGGAAGAATTTTTAATTTGTGGATGGTCCGCACCGACGGCACCGATCTCCGCCAGATCACCTTCAACGATTCGTTTGACGGATTCCCCGTATTCTCCCACGACGGCAAGACGCTTGTATGGGCATCCGGAAGAAATGCAACTCCGGGCGAACGCGAAATTAATATTTTTCGCGCTACGTGGAAGGAGTAAGCTAAAGTTCTTACCGGCATGGAGCAATCCGGAAGGTTGTCTAAATTTGACTTAATTAACAGCCTTGTAAACACATCGCGGGTTATTGGAATGAAACACTTAAGGCTATTCAAGTTCATCGGCTTATGGGCAATCCTTGCCCTCTATTCGGGCTTTTCCACCCAGGATATACATGCACCGGCATTCGAGGTATCCACAGAAGAGCTCGCCAGGCACGTACAGTATCTTGCTTCCGAGGAGCTGGAGGGAAGACGGGCTGGAACGGCTGAAGCCGTAAAGGCTGCAACGTATATAGCGAAGGAATTCTCGGAATATGGTTTATATACCGCCTCGGGTGAAACTTCCATATCCGCCGATCCTTCGCAATATTTTCAATCATTTCAGTTCACCTCAGGCATCGAATACGGCTCAGGCAATTCACTCGTTTTGTATCTCAACAATGAAGAACACAAGTTGGGCTTGAATTCCGATTTCCGCACGCTCCCCTTTTCCTCCGTTGCGGAGATTTCCGCTCCGGTGCTGTTCGCCGGGTTCGGAATTTCGTCTCCCGGAGATAATTACGACGACTACTCAGGCGCAGATCCGACAGGCCGAATAGTACTGGTTTTCGACGGCTCACCCGATCAGAACGATCCCCACGGCGCGCTCAACCAATATAACGGGGCAAGAACGAAGGCGATCGCCGCCCGCGAAGCGGGAGCGAAGGGTTTAATTCTGGTTACACAGCCGGATTCATCTGATCGCGACCGTCTCCTTCGCATACGTCTGGATCGATCGTTCGGTTCGGCAGGAATTCCGGTAATAAATATCACCGAACGCACCGCAGATCTTTTATTCGGATACGCCGGTCATACTGCATCGGGGATATACGATAATTTAATCGAGACGAAACAACCGAACTCATTCGACCTGAATGGATTAACAGCAACCGTCACAACCGATCTATTTACTATTACGAGCGATTGCAGGAATGTCATCGGTTACCTTCCGGGCAGCGACCCAGCCCTTGCTCACGAGACGATTGTTATCGGAGCTCACTTCGATCACCTCGGCTGGGGCGGAGAAGGTTCGATGCTTCCAGATAACTCCGATATTCATTACGGAGCCGACGACAATGCATCCGGAACCGCGGGATTGCTCGAGCTCGCACGCCTCTTCGGCACAAACAGGGACACCCTCAAACGAAGTATTTTATTTATCGCATTCGGAGCCGAGGAGCTCGGATTAATCGGTTCGCAGTATTACGTCAATAATCCCCTCTACCCCATTGAGCATACGACCGCTATGATCAATCTCGACATGGTCGGCCGAATGCGGGATAATGAACTGACCGTTTTCGGTACCGGGACATCTCCTGTGTGGGATGAACTCCTGCAGAGAGCCGAAGGTTATGCAGACTTCACCGTCAGAACCAATCCCGACGGTATGGGACCGAGCGATCATGCATCGTTCTATACCAAAACGGTTCCGGTTCTCTTCTTTCATACTGGATTGCATGAAAATTATCACCGGCCTTCCGATACCCACGACTTAATCAACTACCCGGATCTTTCCAGAATCGTACAATTCGTGTACAACGTCGCACACGAGCTAGATAACCTCGACTCCCGCCCGCAGTACGCAAAGGTGGAAACCCCCAGACCGAGCGGTGCAATGCGCGGCATCAGAGTTTATGTCGGGACGATGCCCGATTATGTGGGCGAGTCCGGCGGTTTGAAGATCACGGGAGTCCGTGAGGGATCGCCCGCTGCCCATGCCGGAATCGTCGCCGGCGATGTCATCGTGAATTTCGGCGGTATCAAGATCGAGAACGTGTACGATTATACCTATGCGCTCGGTGAGTTCAAACCCGGCGAAAAAATTGAAGTCGTGATAAAGAGATCCGGCGAGGAGATAGCTATTGAACTCGAATTGGCTTCTCGTCCCCGGTGAGCATGGCCTCTCGAACGCGATCGACGGAGGATTCGATAGGATGGAACGGCAAACCGCAGGCAGGTGAATATTCGACCGGAGTCAGACCATTTTCCGACTGACTTCCCGTAACTCGTCTTTCGTCAGGAACCGCTGCAGCATCGGAAAAAGGATATGGTTTTCCTTATGAATATGGTTCACCATAATCTGGACGATCGTCCTGGTAGTTACCAGGAATTGATTGATTGCTTCCTGATGAGTTGGATTACTGGCGATTGTATGGGCTGCTTCTTCAAGCTGTTGAAAATGCTGGGCCAAGTGACGGTGATCTTCACGCAGGGATCGGGTGGGACCTTCAACGTAACGTTCGACAACCGGGAATAACGCCTCCTCTTCCTTCTTGTTGTGTACCTCTACTTCTTCACGGATGAATTCCATCGATTTTTCGAGCGTCGATAAGGTCTGCTCATCTACGCCGTGCTCGCGGATTTGTGCCGCGACCTTGTTTAAAGTCCGTAAATGGAGCAAAACTTCCTCATGCTCCTGTATAAAGAGCGCTATGGGGTCAATCTGTCTGAATGCGGGTTGAGCCATACAGGTATTTCGATGGTAAATAAGTGATAAATAGGTCTTTAATATACAAAAAAAACATCAATACTATCAAGTATCTATAACCGAATAAGATCAGAATAGCGGGCAATTCCCGTTTTGTTGCGAGTGTAATCGGAGCATGCCGGCGGAAGCTATACGGAAATAAGCGAACCAGCTTTGATTGGTGCTCTCTACCGCTTCTATTAAGTGCGAAATGACAGGTAAAACATATACGCAACATAAATAACGACGAGAAATCCCCCCTCATATCTGCTTATCTTCTTTCCGGTAGCCATAAAATACCAGACATTGAAACTCAGAAAAACCATTAAAAGAAGATCAGTGAGGTAGCCTCCTCCGACTATACCTTCTCCCAAACGTATCGGAGAAATTATCGATGATATCCCCGCGATCGCTAGTATGTTGAAAATATTGCTTCCGACGAGGTTCCCGATACTAATGTCGTTCTCCCCTTTAAACGCCGCAACCGTCGATGTAGCCAATTCGGGAAGTGACGTACCAATCGCGACTATCGTCAGACCGATCAATTTTTGAGAGAGTCCGAATTGCTCCGCCAATCCCACGGCCGAATCGATGAGAAGATTCGCACCGAAGATAAGGCCGGCCAATCCAAAGACGATTCGAAGGGATTCGGGTACCCGGACTTTCCGTTTCCGTACAAGCGCTTCTGCATCTTTGAATTCCTCCTCAACTTCTTTGCTTAGATGCGCAGATTCCTTCTTTCCTGTACGATACATGAAGAATAGAAAAACTAAAAATCCCGTTACCAGAAGACCTCCTTCCAGGAATCCTAGAACTGAATCGATTGAAAACACGAAGAGAAGGATGGCGCTTGCCACCATTACCGGCGCCTCAAGCCTGATCGTCCGGACTGTCGTCGTCAGAGGCCGGATAAGCGCGGATAACCCAAGGATAAATGCTATGTTGACGATATTACTCCCGATAACGTTCGCAAAAGCTATCTCGCCGTTTTCTCTGATCGCCGCGGTAACGCTCACCAGGAGCTCGGGCGCGGAGGTACCGAACGCGACAATGGTGAGGCCTATCACCAGAGGAGGTACTCGGTATTTTTGTGCAAGCCGGGCAGCGCCGGAGACAAGCCAATCGGCCGCATAGTACAGAATTATCAAACTTATGGTAAGAATAAAAAAATCGATCATATACTTTGGCGATCAGAAAAGCAGGCAAGCCGCATGTACTCCGGTTATGCGGACTTACACAAACGTATTTGGTTAAAAATTTAACAATATCGATGTCGTAAATGTGTGATCTGATGGTTTCGCGAGTATACGATTGCCGGTAGGCCGGCCGCTTTGATCGAGTTCGTTGATCAGGCGGGGTTTATTTCTGTAATTGAGCGTATAGGTTGTTCTGAGCGAGAACTTACCCGAGAGTTTCAGATTTATGAAGCTTGTCATATCTATCTGATATTCCTCTTCGTCCTGAAGGTCGACGAAAATGCTTGTACGCTGTCCGATTGCGAGTCCATCGTTCAGGGTCAAATCGAGTTCGGGCTTCAGAACGCCCGAAAATATTTCGTTTCGGCGGGTCCCTCTCACTACAAGCACCTCTTTCGAATAATCGATGCCGAGCGCGATGTTCACGTCGATGGGTTTATAGGTAGTGAAGAACTTGACTCCGTATCCGAGCTGCGCTGTACGCTTGGAAGTATATCCGCGATACTTATTGCCGTCGACAGAAATGAACGTAAAGAGAAACTTATTCCTCCTCGCCGATGTGAACCAGTCGAATCTTGAATTAATCAACCAGTTATTGGTTGTTTCGATCCTCGGTCCGCCGCTGTAACTCGATGTGCCCAGAGCCCGCCGGAGAATTCCCCTATAGTGAAACATCCGGAACCGCCTGGACGCGTCGCCGTCGATGGTGAAGGTGCGGTTATCGCTGTTGCCCCCGGTGAGGTGAATGCCCAGACCTGCTTTTATGGTCCAGGGATTCCGTACCTGTTCGACGCGTACCGTATCGGCACGTTGGGACGATTCCTCGTCCGCATAAACCTGCGTCGTATTGACGAATCCGTATACCGAGAAAAGTATAAAGGAAATAACCTTACCATATCTCAACAACGTTGTCCCTCCTTCCTGATCTTACAACGGAGGCATCCGGGAAAGACGGATGCCCGACCGGATTAGTAATGGGCGTCTAATTCGTTCACACTGAAGAAATCGTTGTTATCCTTCGATTCCGCTCAGGATGATATTATCAGTGAGAACTAATTCGTATAAGCATAGAATCCGGAATTGTCAGTAAAGCGAGCCACTCATAAATAATCCTCCATCGCGTCCCTGATCTCATCCTCGTCCATGCCGAAATAGTGGCCGATCTCGTGGAAGACGGTGATGAGGATTTGTTCTTTGAGTTCGCGTTTATTGCTGCAAATTCGCTCGATATTTTTCTGAAATATCTTGATCCTGTCGGGTGTAACAGGTGTCATTCCATACCAGGTTCCACGCTCCGTGAGGGGTATTCCGGAATACAACCCGAGCAAGCTGTGAGGATCGTCGGTATCGATGTGCTCAAGATCCGACGTGTCAGGGACATCCTGTACCATCAATTCGATATTCTCGAGTTCATTCCTGAATTGTTCCGGAAGCTTCCCGAGCGCGTCTTCGACGATCGCCTCAAATTCTCTCTCCGAAACTTTCATGGGGCAACCGGTATTCGTGATACATACGCATACAGTGCGTAGACGGGAGTGAGGATAATTAGCAGAGCGAATACGATTGCCGAACAGCTTCTCACATATCCCGCTCCCGCCGTACGAAATCCCGTGAACAGCAGGTATACCGACCAGATCAGTAAAATCCCCTTCACTATGAGCATTGTCATATAAACCGCCGGCTGCATGACCATCGGTGATGGATTATCTGAGAAATAATACTGACCAAATACCGCTATTTCTATCGGGAAAACCGTAAGGAAGGAGACCGCTAAGGGAATCGCAGCGTAAGAGAGCAGCGCGCGCATATCCCTCACTGTTACATTGGGGTTTTTTAGAATGAGATTCAGTACTACCGCCAAAAAATTAGTTATAATTATGCCGATAACCGGCCCTGCGATTACGATAATCGCAAGTATGTGGAACAGATCATCGATCGCCTTCCCTATCATGACCAGCCACAGACCGACAACTGTATAGGCACACCCCCCCATAACCTGCAGCATCCAGTTATAGTTTTTATGGTGTGCGCGAAGGATCCGCTGCATCGCCTGACCCGGAGATTCGATCAACATCCATCCGGTTTCAAACAGGTTGAGTGTATGAACTGGATCTCTCAGGTAGCTTCCGCATACCGGACAAACCGTCGCCAGCATACCCGATTGTGTTTGACACACCGGACAGACGGTGGTACCGGGATTCATCCTGGTCATCGTACCGGCTCGAACAGTGCAGTAAAGTGGCGCAAGATCGGGGCTTCGTACGTTATCTTGTAACCCGGCAGCGAATCGCGCGATCCGTACATCTCAATGATGCACTCGATTACGTAGTCGATGTGACTTTGGGTGTACACCCTTCTCGGGATGGCGAGCCGTACGAGTTCCATCGAAGCGGGAAGGAACTTTCCGGTTTTTTTATCCTTCTTCCCGAACATCACGCTTCCTATTTCGACGGTACGAATCCCGCCAAGGCGATACAGTTCGCAGACCCCCGATTGTCCCGGATAATCTTCCGGCGGGATATGAGGAGCGAATTCCTGTGCATTGAGGTAGATCGCGTGTCCCCCCGGTGGCATAAGTATCGGCACGCCTGCCGCATTTAATTTCTCGCCAAGATATTCAACCGAACGGATACGATAATGCAAATAATGCTCGTCGACCACTTCCTCCAATCCCTGTGCGATCGCCTCAAGATCTCTGCCTGCAAGTCCGCCATAAGTCGGGAATCCTTCCGTCACAATAAGAATGGTTCTTGCCTGACGTGCAAGCTCCTCGTCGTTCAACGCCAGGAAGCCCCCCATATTCACCAGGGCATCCTTCTTCGCGCTCATCGTGCACCCGTCTGCGAGGGAGAACATCTCTCTCGAAATTTCTTTCACGCTCTTGCCGGCATATCCGGGTTCGCGCATTTTGATAAAATATGCGTTCTCGGCAAACCGGCATGCGTCGAGGAAGAACCGGATATTGTGGGAGTGCAGAACTTCCCTCACTTCACGCAGATTCCTCATCGAGACCGGCTGTCCCCCGCCCGCGTTGTTGGTGATTGTGATCATGCCCAGCGGTACATTTTCAGGACGAACATCGCTGATGAATCGTTTCAGTCTCGCGATATCGATATTTCCTTTGAACGGATGGTTGACTTTAGGATCTTTGCCTTCGGAGATTGGGAGATCGACCGCCTCCGCACCGGAATACTCCACATTCGCCCGAGTCGTATCGAAATGGGTATTGTTGGGGATGAACTTCCCAGATCCCCCGACAATGGAAAATAGAATCCTTTCCGCCGCTCTTCCCTGATGCGTCGGAATAATAAATCGGTATCCGGTCAGATCCCTGACCGCTTTTTCGAACCGGTAGAAGCTGCGGGCTCCCGCGTACGATTCGTCGCCGTCCATAATGCCGGACCACTGCTTGGCGCTCATTGCGGAGGTTCCGCTGTCGGTGAGAAGGTCGATCAGGACGTCCTCCGCTTGAATGAGGAACGGATTATAGCCCGCGTCCCGCAGAATTTTATCTCGTTCTTCCCGTGTAGTGAAACGAATAGGTTCAACCGATTTTATACGAAACGGTTCGATGATAGTCTTCATGTCCGATTGTTGTGCCTTGTATTATGAGCGACGTTGCCGACAATATCATTGATTAAACACGAATTATTGAAGGGTAAAATACGAAAATACTTGAATAAATACATAAAAAGGGAGGCGCGGTTTTACGCACCTCCCTTTTTTATTCATTCTCCTGTTCGGGGATTATATCCGGATTAGAGAACGCTGCTCAGTACCCGTCTCGACGGATACCGGGAGATTGATCGGTACATTGTTGGAAAGAAATTCCCTTATCCCGCGTGCTCGTACGCCTGCTTCAACCAATTCCGTACTTCATCGTCGAAATCTTTTCCGTCCGTGAGATTGATTCTGTGCGAGCACATTGCATTGGCAGCGGTGACCGCCTCCAATTTCCCTTTGGGTTTCTGTCCTTTCAGATTTATCCCTATTTCAAACCGGGTCTTTGTTGCCGGTTGCAGAAGAGCAAATTGTTTTTTACGCCGTAAGCTCACCGATGCGTTTTTCGGTGCAATCTCGACGTCGGTACCGAACTTGCGTACTTCGGCGACGATCTTTTCGTACAGCGGACGAAAGTGTTCCTTCCCCTTGTACTGCTTTTCTATCAGGTCATCTGTATTCTCCGCGGAGCCGGCATCTGTACCCCGCACTTTGAGTGCGACAAGGTTGGCAAATCCATGCGTGAACCCATGTTTATCTTTCAGAAATTTTACGATCTGACCGTGTTTTTCGAATTTCTCCTTCTTAACGAGGCTCATCCATTGTTCCAGTGTTTTGCCGGTGTTTTTGTGGAGGTTTTCGATCATCGTTTTTTCAGCTTTGTCCATTGTTCGCCTCGATAAATTGAATGTTGCATGTGGTTAATGTTTCCCGAGTATACCCTGTCTCTGTTCCGGGAACCATTGTATATTGAAAGGTCTGTTAGGTCGATATAATCCCTCCCGATTGCGCTTCGACGAACGGAAACGCACGCGCTTCACTATACGAGTATTTCTGAAAATAAGTTAATGATGCAGAATGGTTTATTACGGGTTCGCCGATGACGGGGACACGTCTGTTACGGTTAAACCCGATTCAAGAATAGAAATATATAATAATTACATCAAATCCTACTTGTCATATGACAAGAAATGCAACCGCTCACGATTTTCTGGACAGTTTGCGTCTGATCCTGCTGAGGGAGGTATCGGTAATACCGAGGTATGTTGCGATATATTTTAACGGCGCTTGCAGTAATATCTCCGGATATTGCTTCCGGAGTGCGAGATATCTGTCGCTCGCCGTGTCGGTGATCATCGAGACGGTTCGCTGCTTCAGTTGAAAAAAACACCTTGTCATCCATGTACGTCCCCACTCGCTGAACGCATCGTTCGAGTGGAAGAGACGTTGAAAATTTTCATAGTCTATCCTCCAGCAGACGCAGTCCGTTACCGCGTGGATGTTCTCTTTTGAGGGGGTTCTCTCGAATAGCGAAACCACTTCGATGACAATCTCACCCTTTCCGAAAAAGCCCGTGGTTATCTCATTCATTTTAAAATCGTACACATAGGATCGTATCAATCCCGATATGAGAACATGATATTCCGAGGACGGCTCCCCCTCGCGTATAAAGTGATATCCCTTCGGAATAACGATTTTTTGGTGAAGATTCCGTATGATCTCAAGATCCTCGGGGCTAAGTCCGGGATGTCTGTATGTATCTTCCAGGACCTTCACGTCCGCCATGTCTGCTCTCACCCCATTATTTCGGGGAGTGCTGTTATTCTGGCTGTCGCCTTTGTGAACCGGCCCAGGCTTAGAAACTTGCTGTTTCATAAAATTTCACATCTGTCAAAAATAAAATATAAAGAATTTTGAATGATTCAGGTCCACCAAGC
>CAZBUK010000027.1:0-45004 GCA_964495085.1 uncultured Ignavibacteriales bacterium | reverse complement strand
CTCATCCCCGTCACATTCACCAGACATCGCCCCTGGTACGATCAGTATATCAACCAACACGCGCGAACGGTTAAGCATCTCGATCATGATGAGTATTTTGCGAACCTGGCGCGCATCGGATTCTCGCATGCCGAAGTGAACGGTCTTGCATTTCCCGTCCAGTACGAAACGGGACCGAAGGGGGAGGTGCTCCACAGGTTTTTCACTTATTGTCCGGCGCTCGATCAGTTCGTCACGAGCCGGTTGAACAAGGGAATCTATAAAGACGATTATCTTCAGGCAAATTTAAATTATCTGAAGTCAAACGTTTCGTATGCGGAAAAATACGGTCTGACGCCCGGACTCGTGTGTTTTGAACCACGTTCCGTGCCTGACGCGCTCCTGCAGCGATATCCGATGCTGCGCGGTGCACGAGTGGATCATCCGCTCCGGAGTTTCCATCCTCGATTCAATTTATCGATCGCGCACCCCGTAGTCCGCGATCACTATGCAGAAATGATGGAGAAGTTGCTGCGGGAGGTTCCCCGTCTTGAATATATATCCATCTGGTCGAACGACAGCGGAGCCGGTTTCGAGTATACGAGCTCGCTCTACGTTGGCAGAAACGGAGGGGGCTATGTGATCCGTGAATGGAAGGGCGATACAGAAATCGCCGAAGCGGCAGCTCTGAATCTTGTCCGGTATCTCAAGCTTCTCCGTGATGCGGGGAGGAAGGTTAATCCGAATTTCCGGGTGGTGTTGAGATTTGAAGCATTCTCAACCGAGCTCGAATATATCATCAGGAATCTCGAGGAAGGTATCGACGTTGAAGCGGTTTCGTATAAGTCGAAGGGATGGGGACTGGAGTATACGCATCCGGTCTACAACGACGTGACCGAGGTGCACCAGACTGTTCTGCATAACGATTTTGATGCCGGTGAAATCGAACCGATGGAACGGTTGCATAATAAAGGCGCAATGACCGAGGTTGTGTATGCGCCGGACGTGATCTGGAACCACGAACCGCTGACCGGAATTCCGTACCCCTTCCTGATCGGAGAGAAATTGAAAGCGATGGCCGGGCAAGGAGTGCGTCATATATGCCATCTCGGCGGAGCTACGCCGCCCGTATACGCTCCATACAACATCAACCAGGAGATAATCCGTGCATTCCAGCTTGATTCCGCGTTCGATCCGGTTAAGTTCGTACGGGACAAAGCGGTTCAGTGGGCGGGGGAAGAATACGCCGATGAACTGGCAAAGATCTGGAAACTTGCCGATGACGCGTTCCGGTCGTTCCCCGTTCCGATCTGGATTTACAGCGCCTGGGGAGTCTGGTACCGGTTATTCATTCGGCCGATTATTCCGAATATCGAGGCTATCCCGGAGAAAGACCGGGAATATTATGAGGACTTCCTGATCTCGACGCCGCATAACAGAGCCCGGGTCGATTTCCGGTACGATGTGGGATTCGAGCTGACCGATAGTCCGACCGCACTGAAAGCGATGCGGCGAATGGATGAGAAGGTATTTCCCGTGCTTGATGAAGCAATAGAGTCGGCCGGTAAAATGGTCGAAAAATCGAACGGTACGAATGCTAATGCATGTTTGAGAGATCAATTCGACCGTCTCCGGGCGCTCAGGTACTGGATCCGGAATCAACGGAACGTGGCAGCCTGGGTCGGTGGCGTGCATGGCTATCTCGAAACGGAAGACCGGACAAAGCGCAGCGAGTTCAGGAAGTTGTTGCGTGACATGGTGTTCGACGAGATCGAAAATACAAAAAAAATACTGGAATTATGGGAAGGGTCGAAAACGAAGTGGATGTATTTTTCAGGCGTGGGCGAGACATCCTTTATCTACGGCGAAAATCTCGGCAAACTGCTCAAACGAAAAATTGAGCTCATGAAAGGACACGAGGACGACGAGCCGTACATTGATCCCGATTTTCAATGGCGTGTGCCGGGAATCCCCTGGTCATATAAAAATACCCGGCTTCCGTTGAATGAGCTCATCTAAGAACGTTTGCATGAAGAGAGGACAGATTGGACTCTTGATGAAATCTCAATCGGGTAAACGGGAAAGATAAGATTTTCACATGGTTCGAATTTTCTAGACTTATATTTTCAACCGGAGAAGAGATATGGATGGAACGTTTGTAAAGTCCGGAGACGACCGGATCGATGCATTATACCCCAGGATAAAAAACTTTCTATTGAACGATATTACCGAATACAATATGTTCGGTACCCGGGTACGCGGGTACAGAACCCCGGATGCGCCGAGTCTGTGGATTCGCGATTACGCGGATATGATGCGGGCATTCAGATACTGGGAAGAAGATATGACGTCGGTGGTCGATCACTTTGCCGAGACACAGACAGAAAAGGGATGGATTTTCGATTACTTCACAATGACCCCGGAAAAAATTCCTTGCGAGAAAGAGAACTGGGCAAAGTATGTTCGCGTGCCGGTTGAAGCTGACGTGGAATTCAGGTTCGTCAATGCAGTTTATCTCGCCTGGCAGGCGACGGGAGACGATGCCTGGGCCAGGAAAAAAATCCCGAACATGGAAAAAGCCCTTACCTATATTATTACCGACCCATGGCGATGGGATAAGAAACATAAATTGGTAAAGCGTCCGTATAGCATCGATACATGGGACTTCGACTACACCGCCGGACGCCATCCCTGGTTAAATTTTCAGATTAACGAACATACTTTCTGGGGTCTCATGCATGGAGACCTCTCGGGTTACTACCGGGCCTTTCTACAGTTGAGTTCAATATACGCGCATCTCGGAAATCGGAAGCAGGCGCTTCGATGGAATAAGTTCGCAGCTGCTTTCAGAAATCGGGCGAATAAGGCCTGTTTCAACGGGAAATTTTATACTCATCACGTCCATCTGGTTCCCGTCAGCATCGACGGGGTAAACGAGGAGGATCAGTTGAGTCTGAGCAATCCGATGAACATCAACAGAGGGTTATCTACGCATGCAATGGCGGTTTCAATCATCAACGAATACCGGAAACGCGGTGAGACGACAGGGGCTTTTGCGGAGTGGTTCAGTATTGACCCCCCGTTCCCCGACGGAATTTACGGCGACGAGAAGCTTGTGCGCGGTGCATATTGCAACGGCGGTATTATGCCTCTGGTCGGAGGCGAGCTTGCACGTGCAGCCCTCGTAAGCGGTTTAGAGGAATACGGGGTGACCCAACTATTGAAGTATGAAAAACTTACTCGGAATAACGAAACCTATCTCTGGTATTTTCCGGACGGACGCCCGGCATCAATCGAGACGAGTACGAGCCCGGATGCGTCGCCGACGGATGCCTGGGGTTCCTCGGCAATGCTGTATGGTATGATGGAAGGACTGGCGGGAATTGTCGATAATTACAAGTTGTACCGGAAAGTCTCGGTCGCTCCGCGGTGGATAGGAGCCGGGCTTGATCAAGCTGACGTCGAATGCGTGTACGGCGCTTCAGGAGCTTCATTCGGATATGATTTCCGCCATGACGGACGTAAAGGAAAGATCGATTTGAAACTCAGGGGAAAAGCTGAGGTCGACCTGCATGTTCTTCTTCCGAAAGGCTGCAGAGCATCCAGGGTGCAGGTGAACGGGAGAACGGTGAGACATAAGAATGTAAAGGTAGAACAAAGTAAGTATGTCGATGCAAAATTAAGGATCAACAAGCCGGCAATTATCAGCATCACATATGAATCAACGCGGACTTGAAGAGGGCGAAAAACTTGGCAATCTTTCATCATTTCGGAAAACAAATAAGCAAAACTTCTGTTAACTCCATTAATATATGAAAAAGTCTGATCAGTTATTCAAACGAGCCTTTGCGCTTATGCCTTGGGGGACGCAGACGAACGCAAAACGGCCGTATCCGTTCTTCGATGAAACGATGCCCAAGTTCATCGAGAGAGGCAAAGGATGCAGAATCTGGGATGTGGACGGGAAAGAATATATCGATTTCAGGTTGGCGCTCGGTCCGGTCACGCTCGGGTATTGTTACGACGAAGTTGACGACGCGGTGCGCGAACAGATGAAAAAGGGAGTGCTGTTCAGTATGGCGAGTCCGATAGAAACGGAATTGGCGTCCCTGCTTTCCGGTACCGTGCCCAACGCGGGTATGTGCAGATTCATGAAAACGGGAGAGGATGCGAATATGTGCAATGTCCGGATTGCGCGCGCCTCTACACAGCGGGACATGATTCTCATGAGCGGATATCACGGCTACCCTGATTGGTTCTCGACCGCAGAAAGTCCGCAGAACGGAGTCCCTGCGGTATTGAAAGAGCATGTGAAAATAATTCCGTGGGGGGACATAAACCGTGCGGGCGAACTTATCGAACGATATAAAGAAAAGATCGCGTGCGTCATTACGGTACCGTACGACTTCAACGAGGACGTCTCCGGGACGTATTTGAAATTTCTGCGGGAGAAAACGAGAGAGTACGGAATCATTCTTATTCTCGACGAGATTCTCACCGGATTTCGATTGGCGCTCGGCGGAGCTCAGGAATATTATGACGTCGATGCGGATCTAGCGAGCTACGCCAAGGCGATGGCCAACGGCTATCCTATTTCGACGTATCTCGGCAAACGCGAATATATGGAGCACCTCAATAATTTCAAACTGACAACCACGTACGCCGGTGAGACGCTCTCCATCGCCGCCGCGATAGCGACGATCCGGATAATGAAGCGGGATCGGGTACAGGAACATCTCTGGTCTATGGGCCGTCGTCTCATGGATGGTTTTACATCGATCGTAAAAGATCTCTCTCTGGATGCTCAACCTGCGGGCTTGCCGCCCGCATCCTATATACGCTTCACAACCGGGGATCCCGGATATAACAGCCGCATCGAATATCTCTGGCACCGCGAGCTTTATCGCGAAGGGATATTTGCGAACCAGCGATGGTTCATCTCATACTCGCATAAGGCCGCCGACATCGATGAGGCGCTTGAGAAGGCAAGAAATGCTCTCCTAAGAGCCTACGATGCGGAACCAGTCGAACGAAAAAACATTACGCCATTCTGGTGGTAGATATGACACCCCGTACCTATATCGATTGTTCTGCGATGATCGGCAGACGTGGACCGAAAGAACCGGAAACGGAATACCGGACCGAAGTTCTCCTCGAGGAAATGGCCTGGTGCGGAATTCATGCCGCTCTGATAGCTCACTGGACTTCGAAAGAGTACGATCCCTCTTTCGGAAATCGTCTCCTGCTCAATGAATTGAAAAAGAGCGGAAGGCTCTATGGTGTCTGGACGGTGATGCCCTCGCATACGGGGGAATTTCCATCTGCACGGGATTGTGTCCGGGAGATGCTCGATAACGGCATTCGAGCGGCGAAAATGTATCCGCGTACGCATCATTACTGGTTCAATGAGGATGTATGCGGGGATTTATTCGCGGAATTCGAAAAGCAAGGGATACTCCTGATTGTTGAAGGGGGGTATATGTACGGACCCGAGCTGATCGAAAAGTCGAATGAGGTGCTGTTGACGGAACTGAACACGGTACTTCATAATCATGCGGGCCTGAACGTACTGCTGCAGGGAGCCCGATGGGAGGCAACGCGGTATCTCCACGCGCTGATGAAAAAGCATACGAGTCTCCACATCGAGTTGTCGAATCACCAGGGGAGCCGGGCGTTTGAGACCTTTACCGGGTGGTTCGGATCGGATAGAATATTGTTCGGTACCGGTGCGCTGGATAAATCGCCGGGAGCCGCAAAAACATTTCTCGACTATGCACTTCTCCCCGAGGGAGATAAGGAGAATATCACCTCCCGGAACATCTCCCGGCTGCTCCGTTTGGAATCGAATCCCGGCGGATATCCCGGACAGCCCGCCGCGGATCCGATACTCGAGAATACTAAAGCGGCCAAACCCCACACGGATATACTGATCATCGACGCACATGCCCATATAAATCACGATGACGCAAAAGGGGTCGGTTTCATGCACCAACCGAATTCCGATGCAGCGGGCATGCACGAACGCGCACGGCTTATCGGTATACGGAAGATATGCATTAGTTCATGGCTCGGTATCTGGAGCGATTACGAAGAGGGAAATAAAATAGTCGCTGAAGCCATGAAACGGTATCCCGGCTTTTATCATGGATACGCGACGCTCCAGCCGCAGTATATCACCGATTGGGAAAAAGAATTGGAGCAGGTGTACCGGGTCATGGGCATGGAGGGAATTAAACCGTACCATCCTCGTACGGATATTCCGTATAACGATAAGCTCTGGGCGCCATGGTTCCGGTACGGCGACCGAATGCATGCTTATGCGCTTATGCATCCATCGCCCGACTTCACCCCGGAGATAAACGATCTCGCACCGAGATATCCCAATATCTCGTTTATTATTGCCCATACCGGCGGATCATTTGCGACGGCACGGCAGGGCATAGAAGCCGCCCGGAAATTTCCAAACGTTTATCTTGAAATAACCTTGACTTCCGTGACTTACCGCGTGATCGAATATATGGTACGGGAAATCGGCGCCGACCGTGTTCTGTTCGGGACGGATCAGCCTATGCGGGACCCGCTTCCGCAATTCGGCTGGGTTGCCTATGCACACTGTTCGTATGAGGATAAAAAGAAAATTCTCGGAGAGAATATGATGAAGATCATAAACAAAGTCCGTCGTTTATAATCATGCCGGATGCCGACCGAGGATGAGCCCGTCGACAGAAATTGTTACCGGTTCGAATGGGATGGACCGGTAACCGGAGCCGCTGATCGAGGGAGCAAGTGGGATACATCGAATAATACGGGTGCAAAGATACCCCGGGAATGTTTGCAGATCATTTTCTATGTATACCAGAGGAGTCTAAAAATGTCGCGTTCTTCTCTCCTGTTATTCGTTTTCGTCTGGTTGTCGATCGGAGAAACAGTTCGTGCACAGCAGGATACGATCCTCATGTCGGTCCTGAGCTCGCAGAGACATCAATGGGGAAAAACCGATGTTCCTGTTATAGGAATTTTTCGCAGCGCCGATGACGGAATATCCTGGGAGCATATCGGATGGCGGGGATATATCAGGACTTTCTATACGGAATCCGGACCCGACGGCACGATTTGGGCAGCGTGCGGCAACGGGGTTCTGCGGTCGACGGATTCGGGAAATTCCTTTGTGATTACCTCCGGGTGGGAAATGACGGAAGTGCTCAAAGTAAGGGTAAATCCGCTCGATCCCCGCAGCGTGTATGCAGCGACCGCGTACGGGGTATTTAGAACTTCGGACTACGGCTCGGCTTGGATCGAACTGAATTCCGGGCTGCCGGATCTGCCGTTTGTTTCAGACTTACTCCTCGGAATCCCGGATACTCATAATATTCTGGCGGCTACCGAGAATGGTGCTTATGCCAGCTATGACGGCGGAAAGCGATGGAATCAATCCGGACTTGAAGGGATCGGGATCCGGGTGCTTGCACGACATCCGCGGGAATATGAGACCATCTGGGCCGGCACCGAGGATGACGGAATCTTCATCTCTACGGATAACGGCCGCACATGGAAGCAACGGAACGAGGGCTTGGTGCACCCGACCGTCTATGCGATCGCTCTCGATCCCATGAACACAAATGTTGTCTATCTCGGGACACATGGCGGCGGCGTGTATAAATCGATCGACGGAGGAAATACATGGCGGCAATCGATTCACGGGCTGAAGAATTTGGATATTCACGCACTGGCGGTTATCTCATCAAATACGGATATCGTTTTAGCGGGAACGCTGAACGGCGGTCTTTACAGAAGCACAGACGGGGGAATGAGTTGGATCTTCAATACCCAGGACGGCGGCCAGGTTTGGGGTTTATCCGTTCATTAAATCCATAAGATAATCTATTATGAAAATACATGTACTCATCACATATGTAATTATTCTTTCCATCACGGCGGCGGGGTCTTCGCCGGCATCGTCACAGCTCTATGATTTGCGCGTGGCGGCGACACTCGAAGCGGCATCGCTCGCATCAAGGTACGATATCTACACGGTCACCGCGAAGCTTGTTCGAGGCATGGATTTGTCTACCGCACTGGAACGGATGGACTCACTGATTTCAGATGAAGCGCAGGGAGGGATGTTCTATGCTTACCAGCTCATATCGAGTTATCTATTTACGCAGGAGGTGCTTCCGGAACACCTCAAGCTGAAAATCAGAAATGCCTATAAGGTTCGCTCTATGTACCGGGGCGATACCGAAAACCATTGGGTAATGTACTATACAGGACTCTATCTCGCGGCGCAAACGTGGCCTGAAATGACCGGAGTGGATTGGTTCAATGGGAAAAGCTCAGCGGATAATTTTTCGGAAGCCGAGGGATGGCTGAATAGTTGGATTCAGATCACCACTACCATCGGGCAGGGGGAATTCGATTCACCGACCTATTTCACCACGTTCATAACTCCGATGCTCGTGTTGTACGAATTCGCGAAAGATCCCGTTATGAAGCGTCGGGCTTACATGATGATCGATTATCTGTTCGCCGATTTCGCAGCCGAGCATCTGTCGGGGAATTACGGCGGAGGACATAGCAGGGATTATCCCGGCGATATAGTCAATCCGCTTCTACCGCCGAGTACTGCCTGGGCCTGGTTGTACTTCGGTAAACCGGAGTTTCCTCCCTGGCAGAATCCGCATGGAACGCCACGTCATCCGACATGGGATATTGTTTTCGGAGCGCTCGGAACCTACCGGCTTCCTGAGATTATCTACCGGATCGCGACCGACCGCCGGCAGCCATACGTACATACTGAGACCAAACGTACAAGAAATATGATACGATTCGGCGATTCGCGAAATCCTCCGGTATATAAGTATACCTATATGACATCCGAATATGTATTAGGTTCACTGCATGGGGGCATACTTCAGCCGATCCAGCAGCATACCTGGGACTTAACGCTGGGTTCCGGTCTGCCGTACAATACGATATTCACACTACATCCGTACTATTCCGGAATTGAGCTGGCAATGTTCTTTCCGGAAGAGATAAAATTCCTTGCCGACGAGGTCGACCGATATCACTACGTTTATACGAGTCCCGATAAATGGAATTCAAGCTCACCGTATGAACAAACATTTCAGCATAAAGACGCCATCATTGTCCTGTACAATATAGCCGGGGATGCGAAACACCCCCATATAAATACTTTCCTTCCGAAGAATTTCGATGAGCTGATGTTCCATTCGTCGGGCTGGATTCTCGCCAGGAGCGGATCGGTATATGTCAAGCTGTATCAACTGAGAGAGTATGAGAAAACAGACGAAGGTGTAAATTTCCGGCTGCGGAGTTATCCGTTACAAAACGGGATAGTCATGGAAGTGGCAGGATCAGACGATTTTAGTTCGTTCGAAGCCTTCGCCGGGGCACACCACGATCCTCCCGTCGTTCGCGAGGATCCCGGCTCTGAATGGGCAGTCTCATATACAACCCGGAGAGGCGTCGTCCTGGATTTCACGTACGACGGCGAGAGAAAAATTGATGGAATTCCGGTAGATTTTATCGACTATCGCCTTTTTAACGGACCGTTTCTGCAAAGCGATGTCGGTTCAAGGATACTCACGATCCGTCATGAAAACAGCCAACGCATTCTCGATTTTAATAACTTGACGATCAACGGAGAATAGTGCATCGGTATGTCGCAGAAGAGGTTAACATTTTTATTGGTTGCGGCACTTTGTCTGTGCCTGTCGAACGACTTGGCGCATGGGGATGACGGGCAGGTATCTGCCTTGTATGCGGTCGTCCTCTTCAGCAGACCCGCACAACAGACCCCGCTCGGATATGCGGATCCCGCACGGTCGGTGGGGCTGTTTATTCGTACATCGGTATCTGATTGGAGGAACCTGCATCACCCGAACGTATTTTCATACGGTCTGGGTTATTACAATCGTGATACAATCTTCAGGATGTATCTTGCGGGGGGGAACGGACTCCACAGATCTTCGGACGGCGGAAAAACCTGGAAGGTATTGACCGGTTGGAGTACCGAGGACATACTATCCGTCGCTCCTCATCCCGATAACCCGGCGGTCGTCTATATATCGACACCGTTTGGTATTTATAAGACCGACGATGACGGGAAGTCATGGGTTGAACGTATGACCGGTATGAGAAGATGGTTCGTACAGAGAGTAAGAATAGATGTCCTTAACGCCGATATGCTCTACGCAGCCGCCGAGGACGACCTGTACCGTTCGGTGGATGGCGGTATGACCTGGAAGCCGATGGAGGTTGGCGCTCCGCAGATTCTGGAGGTTGTGCAACATTCGACGCAGCCGGCGACGTTGTTCGTTGGAACGGAGGATCATGGCGTGTACGTGAGCCATGACGGGGGATCGAGCTGGTTACGGGGGGACGGAATTCCGGCATCGGCAATCTATTGCATTGCGATTTCACCCGGCGGCGACACCGCCTATGCAGGAGGTTACCGAACAGGGCTGTGGCGAAGTCTCGATAGGGGTAGATTCTGGCAGCGCATTGAGATACCTGCGAAGATCGAAGCAATCTATGCCGTGACTATAAATCCCGCGAATAAAGATCATATCGTTATCGGAACGAACGGCGAGGGAGTATTCGAATCGTTCGACGGCGGGATAACGTGGAACCATGCCGGATTGTTCGGCGCGCATATTCAACAGGTCGAATTCATCCCGTACCGGATGGGCGAGTAAGTCCGGAGGACGGTTTCACGGCTTGGGATAGATATGAAAGAGTTGGGAACATAATACAGTCCCGGTTAAACAGGCCATATTAAAATGAATCTTCAAGTGGATTAATCTCACGCATTTCAAATAGTATGAAAAATATATCCTTTTCATATCTCCTCATCTTTGTCGGAATGCTGAATGGCTGCCGGAGTGATCGACCGTTATCGGAATCCTATATAGTTTATCTCGAGGATTACCGGACGCGTGCAGCCACAGTTGTTCATCATTTTGATACAACCGCAGCCCGGAATTATTACTCGGTCGCTGCCAAGTATGCAGCGGGTACAAACGTCTTAACGGCAGACAGCATGTTTCTCGACTTGCTCAAAGAGCCCCGGGGAGATATGTTCTGGATGTTCCCGGTAATAGGAGCGTACCTGCATGGGAAAAATGAAATGTCGGAAGAAGTGAACCGGGCGGTACGTGATGCCTGGCGGACGTATGCACCCTATCGGGGTGATACTGAAAATCATTGGTGTATGTATTATGCATCGTTATACCTGGCCGCCGAACAATGGCCCGGCCTTCCAGGCTCTGCATGGTTCAACGGTAAATCATCGGAAGAAAACCTGGAGGAATCAAGAGAATATCTCATACACTGGGTGAAGATCACGACCACGATAGGCCAGGGTGAATTCGACTCCCCTGACTACCTCCCGGAATACGTTATCCCGATGGTTCTTCTGGCGGAATTTGCCGAAGATAAATCAATGAGAAAGCGGGCCGCGATGATGACTGATTACCTGCTTGCCGACTTTGCAGTGGATCACCTCGAAGGTCAATATGTAGGAGGTTTCAGCCGGGTAACGGAACCTGCCGTTTACCAACCCCTGCGGGGGAATGCATCGGCGTTTGCATACCTGTACTTCGGCACGGGAATTCCATCCCTTTCCGGATGGATCCTTTTCCCGGCTCTCGCCGCATATCGCCTCCCCGAAATCATCTATGATGTTGCCACAGACCGGAACCGGACGTATGTACACCGGGAACGCAAGCGAGTCCGGAACGCAATCCGATTTGCGGAAGAGAAAAACCCTCCCGTATATAAATATACTTATATGACTGAAGACTATGCGCTCGGGTCTTTACAGGGGGGCATACTCCAACCGATTCAGCAGCATACCTGGTCGGTACGCTTCACCGACGGTTCCCCCTATACTGCGGTTTTCGGACTTCATCCATACTGGTCGGGATATGAGTTAGCTATGTTCTTTCCACAGCGGGTGAAGACGCTCGTAGCCGATGTGGTTCCGTCGAAGAGCACTTATAATAGTCCCGATAAATGGACGGGCGGGTCTCCCTACGAGCGTACATTTCAATACCGGAATACCCTTCTCGTGCTTTACGATATACCCGAAGGGACGAACTCCGGTCACATAAGCGGGTATTTCCCCCGAAATCTTGAACAGTTGATCAGGCATCCTTCGGGATGGATTCTCGCTCAGGCCGGGAGAACCTACATCGGCTGGTACCCCTTGCAGCCCTATGAATGGATGGAGGAAGAATCGAACTGGCGACTGAGGAGCAGGCATCGGCAGAACGGTTACGTCGTTGAAGTGAGATCCGAAACCGAGATCGGTTCGTTCGATAACTTTATCGACGTCGTGGGCAGTCTTCAGCCTGAAGCAGAATTGCAAGATCACGCGGTATCGCTGCGGTATCGAAATGCGGAAGGACATCTTATGGAGTTTGCCTTTCCCGATAGGAGAAAGTTAGACAACAATCCGGTCGATCTCTCAGGCTATGAACTCTTCGAAGGTCCGCATCTGAACGCCTCGGTCGGAAGTGAAATGCTGACAATCACATACGGGAACAGAAAACGGACTCTCGATTTCAAACGGCTACGGATTTATGAATAATCTAACCTTATCGACCGATGTGGTCGTTGCGGGACTTGCCGTCGTCGATGTACTTGGAAGGATCGTCGATGCGAACGATATCCCCGAACCGGGCGGGTTGAAAATAATTGAATCTATTAAACTGACGAGCGGCGGAAACGTTTCAAATATTTGTATCAACCTGGCTAAGCTCGGATTCTCATCGGTGCCGGTCACGAGAATAGGGAAGGACGAGCTCGGACGGTTTCTCGAGCAGGAATACCTGCGATTCGGAATCGATTCCTCCGCGATGACTTTCGATGAGACAGAGCAGACCTCGTCGACGATCGTTTGCATCAATGCGGAGGGAGAAAGATCGTTTCTCCACACACGCGGATGCCTCAAGAATTTCAGCCAACATGATATCCTGTCTCAGATGGAGAGGATCGCGCAAGCCGGAATGCTGGCGCTCGGGTACCTGGGCCTGCTCCCCGAACTCGAGATACAGCTTCCCGAATTGCTGCAAAAGATTAAAACAGAGACCGGAATTCCGATTCTTCTTGACACTGGCGGAAACCCGGATACCCCTCCGGATCGGATCCGGAAGATCCTGCCTTTTATAGACGTATTCATACCCAGTTTTGAAGAATCATTCGCTTTGACAGGAATAAAAGACCCGGGACAGATGATCGATTTTTATTATTCCTGCGGGGCGCCGGGAGTAGTGGGGATAAAATTGGGTAGAGACGGATGTCTCCTATCGGATAAGAATCTGGTGCGAAATGTTCCATCCAGGTCTGTCGACGCTGTTATCGATACGACGGGTGCGGGGGATGCGTTTATTTCGGGCTATCTCGCGGCTACTATACGCGGGTTCGATCCGTTCGAATCCGCGCGTATAGGAACCGGTGTCGCTGCAGATTGTATCTCGCAGATCGGCGCTTCGACGGCTGTCAGGAAATTTGAATCTTATGTCCGATGAACGGCGAAATAATTTCCAAGCCTGCTGGACAATGTATCCAATAAAAATGTAATTCCACAAAGAGAGGAACTTCAGGATAATGAAATCGGACCGACGAATGTTTCTGAGCGGTACGGCGATGCTGAGTACTGCTCTTCTTATTCATCCATTCCGGACGTTCGCTGCCGGGGCAATATCATCTCATTCTCAAGAAAAGCCGGGAGGACTTCTTCTCGACCGGAGCGACCTGCCGAGGATACGACGAACCGTCAAACATCCGCGATTCGCCCAGCTCTGGGAACGGATGGCGAATGCGGATCTCGCGGACGATACAAGGTTCTTACGGGATGAACTCGACCTGTATAACCACGTGAGGCATCTTCTCCGCACATGGAAGATTCTGGAAAGATCCTCCTTTGTGTATCTGGTCGAGGAGGACAAGAAACATCTTGAGATTTCGCTGCGGGCAATCGAGAGGCTCCTGCAGTTTAAAAAATGGGACTACTTTCTCGAAGGAGGAGAGATCACGATCGGACTGCAGCGAGCTCCCGAGACGACGATCGCGATGAGTCTCGCCCGTGAATGGCTTTCGGATTCTCTTTCCTCTGCAATGGTGAGCGATATCGAAGAACAGATCGCGGTAAAAGGGGCGCCCGCCTGCTATCAAACGCTCTACGGCATGCGGCATCCCGACCGTGTCAGGGGATGGAGCTTCGATCCGGAGAGCGACTACCGGTTCAGGTACGATTTGAGCAGGTGGCCGATCATTTTGAATTCAACCAATCTGAAGGTGATCCCGATCGCCGGATTGGCTATGGCGGCATGTCTTCTGCGCGATAGGCATCCCCAGGCTCCCCGGTGGCTGGATATGGCTCTCCAGAGCGCCCGCGCCTTCGCCCCTATGTATGGGTCGGATGGGAGCTACGACGAAGGTATAAGCTATTGGGGCTATACGACTCTCCATATGACATTATTTGTGGAGATTCTTTATCGCAGCTACGGTATCGACGAACGGTCGATCATTAATTTTCCGGGTACCGTCCGGCACGCACTGCAGATGTCGATGCCGACACGAGGGAATCTGAACGATGCAATCAATTTCGGCGATGCGAAGAATATGGGAGATTTGTCGGTAGCCGGTTGGATAGCCCGCTCGACGAACGACGGCATCGCCCAGCATGTTGTTACATCGATCGGCGATGCGGGGTCTCATTTCGGAGTAATCTGGTTCGATCCGGACATCGAATCCCGGCAGCCGACACCTGAGCTTCTTGATGCACGGTTCGTGAACGATTGGGTGGTCTCACGCAGCGGTTGGGACGAACAGAGCGCTGTCGTTGCGTTCCGGAGCGGCGGTCCGGCGAACCACGAACATGCCGACCGCAACAGTGTGATCTTTAAGGCGTACGGCGAGAGGCTGCTGCATGATCCGTTCAATGCTGCATATTCGAATACGCTGCCGTTATGGATCCTTCGGCAGACCGAGGCGCATACGGCGGTGCTGATCGACGGAAAAGGGCACCAATACCACGACGGGAGGGAAGGGACGAATTCGTCCTGGGCAGAAGCCAGAATTCTTCATTACATGACTTCGAGCGGCAGCATGATCGCAACGAGCGATGCGACCGATGCGTACCGTCTGGTGGACGATACCTTCCGGAAGGTTATTCGTACGGTAATATTTCTGAAACCCGATATTCTGATACTGTTCGATAAGATCTCGGTAACGGGAGATACTTCGAGAGTTCAACTGCGTTTCCAGATCCATAACGACGATCAGAATGGGTCGGGAACGGTGACGGAGACAGGATTCAGGATCATACGGCCGGGCGCCTATCTCAATGCGATATGTAAAAGCGAAAGCCTCGTAAAAATTACCGCCGGCATTCTGGATATTCCGGAGGGAGAATCTGCGGATCTCTATATAGGAATGGAGCAAACGCCGAAGGGAGAGGTTGGCAAGTATCCGTACATTCAGGTCGAAACCGAACCTGCTCCGGTTCATACGTTAGTCTCGGTCTGTACGGCGCAGCGGAGCGGTCAACCCTCCGGAACCGTTTCGATTCTCAGAGAAGGTGCCGGATGGAGAATAACCGGTGAACACAACGGCACGGCGATTAACGTCGGTATCGTCGGTGAGGGTGATGTACCGGACATTTCGATACGATAGAGACTGAACCGGGTGTGTGGAAACAACAGTGGGGTAATAATTTTTTCAGATGCCCGGTATCGAAGGCATGATCATCCGTTCGGGATTAAATTTAAAAGGCGATTCCACTTTCCTTAACGATGAACGTTCTTGATCGATCAAATCAAATACGTCAATCATCTCGACTTTATTGTCATCGGAATCTACATCGTTCTGTTAACCGGCGTCGGGATATACCTTACCCGTTTTAATAAATCGGCCGACGATTTTTTTAAGGGAGGAGGGAAAATACCCTGGTGGATTGCCGGACTTTCCACGTTCGTCTCCGGGTTTTCGGCCTTTATGTTCGTAGCCGCTGCGGGCTATACCTATCATAACGGATTGCCCGCGATTCTGCTTTTTACTTCCGCTTTCTGGGGTTATATACTCGGATACTTCGTCTATGCAAGGCGGTGGAGCCGGGCGCGATTATCGTCGCCTATGGAGTTTCTGACCAGGAGGTATTCCCAGGAAACGACGTACTATTACACACTGCTTTCGATTATACCCGCCATTCTCGGGCTGGGACTAGGCCTGTACATTCTGTGTATTTTTATTTCGACTGCCCTCGGGATCAGCTCGCTCGAGATTCAAGTTTTATTCTTTACACTGAGCGGTCTGGAAGCGACGATGATAGTATCCGGCCTCGTTCTTTTAATCTACACAAGTGCAGGAGGATTGTGGGCCGTCGTCATCACCGACGTTCTGCAGTTTATTGTGATCGTCATAATTACGGTTTTGATTTTTCCGCTCTCTTTCTCAGCGCTCGGGGGAACGGATGGCTTCAGTGCGGGCGTCGTTCGCCTTTTCGCGGATGCACCCGAAGGATATCTCGGGTTCGGCGATGTTGCGGGCAATCCTGCCTTCTATATCGCATATCTGGTCAACACCCTCATGGGATACAATGCGGCCTGGTACGTCGGGCAAAGATATTATAGCGTGCCGACGGAAAGAGATGCGCGGAAAATGGCCGTACTCTGCGGAATCTTGAGTCTTCTGTTGCCGATCCTCTGGGTCGCACCGACAATGGCTGCCCGCCTCCTCTTCCCGTCTATGGAGACTCTCTGGCCGGAGCTAACCGATCCGGCAGAAGCGTCGTTCGTCACCCTGGCGCTGGCTCTGCTTCCAAACGGACTCATCGGCATATCGATTTCGGCAATTCTCGCAGCTACGATGAGCTCGGTGGATACGCAATTGAATTATATCGCGTCGATTCTGGTGAAGGATGTTTACGTCAAACTGAAAAAATCACTGACCGGTGCGGTCCCGGACGATCGGCGTCAACTCCGTACCGGAAGGATTACGGCGTTCTCACTCGGAGTGCTTGCTATCATCACCGCTCTATCGGTACAGCGAACACGGGGAGTCTTTGATTTCGCGTTGATGTATTATTCATGGTTCGGACCCTCGATGTTGACACCGGTCATGCTCGGTTTCATTTACACGAAAACTCCTCCATGGTCCGCAATCGCAGCTGTCTCGGCCGGCTTGCTGGTTGTGCTGGCGGGGAACGTATTCATCGATTTCTCCGCTGTGCAATACCAGTTCAACGTATTCGGGGGGATGCTCACAAGCGGTGCGGTGTTTTTCGCCTCAGGTCTCTGGTACAGAAAGGATGCATCATATAGTGTGCATATCCGTCAATTTGCTCTCGATATGCAAACCCCGGTCTTTGATACGGGTTCAGGTTTCGATAAAAATGCGCTGAGCGCGTATCGTATTGTGGGATTGCTTATGACCGTTCTTGGAGTCGCTTTGATGGCGATGGAACTCATACCCGCATCTGATGAGGTTCACAGGTTGAATTTCATAGCGGGGGTAAGTACATTTATCCTCGGAATTGTCCTGCTCCTTTATTTTAGAAAGAAAATCCCGGACCTGAGGAACGTAGAAAACTCAATCAAGAAAGTCTGATCCGTATGGCGCGTTTGATCAGGATTAGTACGATACAATTGCCTGCTGTAATACAGGGAAGATCTTTTTCCGACAAGCAGAAAGAAAACCTTCGCCTCATCCGCGCGGCGCTGAAAGTCGCCGGTGAACGCGGATCGGATATCGCACTCTTCGGGGAATATGCGAATTTACACCACCGTTCGGTATCGCAAAATAAAAAGGACTATATCCCCGATAGAATCCCGGGTCCTTTCACGCGTTCGATAGGGGAATACGCGAGACGATACAAAATGAATATTATTATCCCGGTCCTCGGAGTACGAAAGAAATCTACAGGAAGCTTTGCGGTAGTAATCGGGAGAGACGGGATGATTGCGGCTTTTTACCAGAAAGTTCATGCCACGGAATCCGAAAAAAAGCTTGGAATTCTTCCCGGCGATACTCTGCCCGTCATTACGCTCGATTGCTGTAAGATCGGTTGCATAACATGTATGGATATCGAATATCCGGAAACGGCACAGATCTATATGCTCAAAGGGGCTGAACTGCTGGTTTTCCCCCATGTGCAGAGTTCATGGGGTGAACCCGATTGGGAGGTCAGATACCGTGCAAGAGCGATCGATACGGGACTCATTCTGGCGTCAGCATGTTACGGTTATCCCGAAGGGGAATGGAAACCGGGATTGATGATAGGCCGCAGCGGGATAGTGGGCAGAGACGGGCTCATCCGGGCAGATATCGGGCGGGCAATCGGGGTATTGACAACAGATGTTGATCTTGACATCGAACGGATTACCATGTTTTACTTCGATCGAAAATTACCGAGAACGGAGGCCATTAGAGCTTCACGCCGACCGGACGTCTACGGTGAGTTGGTTAAATCCAATAACCGACGCGAGCAACCCTGAGTTATACTATAAGTATAAGTTTCATTATACTCTGTAATTTGTTCCCATATAATATATTATCATAATTATCTAATGTAGTTTATATCTCAAATTAAATACAAATATATCGGGTGTGATTATGCAAACTGGTAAACAGATCCGACTAAATCGTTTTTTCACAAATAAAAGATCACTCGTGATTCCCTTCGATCATGGGCTTTACTCAGGGGTTGTCCGGGGTATAGAGGACCCGCATACCCTGGTGGAAAAGATTTCGCGTACGGCCGCCGACGGAATTCTCGTAACACCCGGAGTCTTAAAAATAATTGCACCGGCAGTAGGTGAGCTTGCCGTGATGCTGCGTTTAGATGGTGGATTAACCGCATATACACAAAATGCTGCGGATTACCGTCCTATTTGCACTGTAGAGCACGCTCTCAGTCTTGGTGCCGATGCAGTTATCGTGATGACCTTTGCAGGGACTCCGTACGAAGGGGTATCGCTCGAGAAACTCGGGAGGGTAGCGGAAGATGCGGATAACCTCGGGGTTCCGTTGGTGTCTGAGATCCTGCCGCCTTCGCTCTTGAACAACCACTTTAACCGTGAGATGCAGGCGTCGACGGGGAAGGATGGAGTTATCAAAGAAATTGCCGATATGATCCGGATCGGGACTGAACATGGCGCCGATCTGATAAAAACCCGCTATGCCGGCGAACCGGATGACTTCCGCGATCTGTTGCAGCACTCCATTATCCCGGTATTGATAGCGGGCGGTCCGAAGGGGGACGGATCGGTAGAACAGATGCTGAGATCTGCATTTGAAGCTATTCATGCAGGCGCTCACGGTATCATCTACGGTCGCAATGTATGGCAACATCCCGACCTTGAGAAAATGATCGGCGCTCTCTCTGCAATCGTCCATGAGGATGCATCGGTCGGGGAGGCGTTGCAGATACTGAAATGATCCTGACCGTAACGCTTAATACCATGCTCGACAAGACAATTTATGTCGACCACCTCCGGAGAGGGAAAATTCATAGATCGGAGCGTCTCGAGATGGTAGCCGGGGGAAAAGGAATTAACGTCAGCCGCCAGCTGGTAAAGCTCGGGAAACCAACCGTTGCAACCGGGTTTATCGGCGGAGAGACCGGTAATATCATATCGGGACTGATGTCGGATGAAGGTATCGACCATGATTTCGTACGGATCCGCTCTATGACGAGAGAGGGTGTTACGTACCGCGAATCTGACAATTCGGTTACTTCTGTTTTTGAACCACCCCATACGATTTACGGAGATGAGCCGGTTTTACTGATTGAAAAGTGCCGGCAGCTTTTGACCCGGTGCAATTGGGTGGTATGCTGCGGAAGCTCGCCCAATCCCGCTGCCGACGGAATATTCAGGGATGTGATCCTCGAAGCAGTACAGAACGGCAAGAAAACCGTTCTGGATTCCTACGGTGAGCCTCTGAGATCCGCCGTGAGCGAAAGACCTTTTCTAATCAAAGCGAATCTACAGGAATTTGAATCCACATTCGGGATAACGATCGCCGGTGAATCGAATATTCGCAGCGTATTAAACGACTATTTAGAAATGGGAATAAACACAGTAATCGTGACGAATGGTCCGGAGAATATCTATGCAGCTTCAAGTGAAGCTCATTGGCTTATTACACCTCCTACGATAAAAGCAGTAAATCCGACCGGTTCAGGAGATGCGTTTATCGCGGGATTTATTTATGCAACGGAAAATGGATTGGATTTTGAGGAATGTCTCCGTTTTGCAGCGGCCTCGGGGACTGCGAATGCCGCGACCTGGAAAGTGGCTGCTTCATCCTATGACGATATCGAATGCCTGACCGGGAAGGTGGAGATCAGAAAGCTGTAGGCGGAGTATCACACCTTGTTCATGCAAAGTATTGAATGCCGAAATGTTCGTTAATCCATACATTCAGGCTCTGCAGTGCACGACGCCTGAAAGAGTGCCGTTCATACCCGCCCTGTACGAGTATAAGGCGTTTCTCATCGGGAAAACGCCCTCGGATGTTTGCACCGACGGTGATCTCCTTTTCCGGTCATTACTGGCCGAATACGAAACGATTCGGCCCGACGCTCTCGTGGTCGGAATCGACGTCTATAACGTTGAAGCCGAGGCGCTTGGGTGCAAGGTAACATATTACGGTGGAGGAGATACATCGATCCCGGGAATCTCACCGTTGAATCATAAACACCCCGATGAGATCCGTTCTACGATGCATGTGCTCCCGAATCCCCTGCGGGACGGTCGAATGCCGCTGCACATACGGACCGCCGGACGGATTCAGGCAGAGTTGGGTCCCGGGATCCCGGTTCGGGGCGCTGTCTCCGGACCGTTCTCACTTGCCGTCAGTCTTATCGGATTAGAAACATGGTTTGGCCTGCTGATGGACGATCCTGAGCAATTGCCTCCCATACTTGAATATTGCAGCAATGTTTTGATACTATACGGCAGGGCATTTATCGATGTCGGCTGCACTCCGATTCTATTCGATTCGCAGGCGAGTCCCGCTCTCATTTCCCCGGCTATGTACAGAAAATTCGTATTGCCGTATCATCGTCACTGCATCGACGAGTTCAGGAATTACGGCGTAACCCATACTCCGATCATTATCGGCGGAAACACGACTCCGATACTTGACGATTATCTTGCGACTGGTGCGAATAATATACTATGCGATAGCGGATCGGAACCGGGAGTATTCCTCGAGAAGTGTTCGAATCTGCGGCGCGCTTTTAGAAGGAATCTCGACTCATCGGTTTTTACGTCATCTTCACCCGATTCGGTGTATGCAACGGCAAGCCGCTTTATAAAGGATTCGTCGGGCTACTCCGGATTTATTCTCGGTACCGGGGTTGTTCCTTACGCTACACCGGTCGAAATATTGCGGGCCGTTCGGCAGGCTGCTCTCGATGCTTCCGGGAGTCGGTGCGTGTGAATATTTTAGCATGCATGTATTCATCGGCCGTTGCATTTGTGAGTTTCGTCCACCATGGCAAGAAAATTCTCAACAGGCACATAGCTCGGAATGGAATTTCCCGAACCGACGGCATATCTGCCTCGTCCGCCGCACGTCTCGATAAGAGTCCTCGTTTTGCGTCTGACATCGTCCTCCGGTTTTCCGGCAAGTATGTTGATATCCAATCCGCCGAGCACCGCAATTCGATCGCCGAAACGCGCCTGAAATTCCTCGACCGGCAAAACGACATCCTCGAATGAATGTTTCCCGTCGATCCCCACCACGCCTATGAGATCATCCATGAGAGACATGACATTACCGCAGGAATGGAGGAAGTAAGGTATTCCGCGTTGATGAGTGAGTTCCGCAAAACGTTTATGCCACGGGATAAAGTATGTACGGAGGTGATCGGGAGCAATGAGAGGTGCGGTTTTAAATCCCATATCATCGCCTTGCAGGATCGCAATGACGTTGTCCATCTGAAGTAGATGCGAGTAGAATTTCAGAAGAATATCGCCGACACGATCGGTGACGGCCCGGACGAGTGCCGGATCGTCGTAGAGTGCGAGACACAAGCCCTCGTACGACATCAACCAGGAGACGTGTTCGAATATTCCGCCGCCGTGGCTGGTTATGAGCCCCATCCCTTCGGGGAGATGCGAGTCGATATATTCGAATTCAAAAAAATCGAATATAGCGACATCCGGCCACGGATACCGTTCAAACGATTCCCGGGAGGTGATAAAACCGCGATGTTCGTCCATCCAGTCCCGATTCCCGGTCGAGCCCGGGGCCGGATCCTTTGCACTCAGTCTATGCTGAATGAACCCGGCATCATTTTCGAACTTGACGAAATCGTAACCAAGCTGATACCAGACCTGAATGAAATTGTCTAGATAACGCCCGCGATTTACCGGATCGCCGCCATAGTCCGTCCAGGTCCCGCCGAGGAGTTGGGTGACGATCGGTTTCCGGACGACATCGTCGATGATATACTCGACGAGCGGTGTATTGGCCTGCGGTTTACGACCCATCAGAATGTCGATGAATTCCGACCGGTCGGGCCTCGGATTTCCTATGGGCAGATGTTTGAATTTCCCGGGTGTCATACTCATTGCAGATTAACAGTTTCATAAAATGCGTCAAGACGGTCGATCGAGACGCCGGGAGGTATATCGCAGCCGGATGAGACTACAAAATTCTTATAACCGTCTGTCTGTTCGAGAATGTTCCGGACTGCATCCCGTATCTCTTCGGGCGTTTTCTGTACAAAGACGGCTGCCGGATCGAGATTTCCGAATATAAAAATATCCTCCGGGATAGTTTCGAGAAGGGCCGGGATATTCATCGGAGCGCCGAAATGAAGCATCCTGGCGTCCGATTCAAGAATAGCACATGCGTGTGCTATTTTTGCCGCGCAATTATGAAGTATGATTTCAAAGGAATCGGATCCCGCGTCGGCGACGATCCTTCGAATATAGCGGGATGAAAATTGCGAAAGTGCTTTCGGAGATAACAGGCCTGCGGACGGCTCGGCAATGAGGATGCCCTGGGCCCCGGAAGCTTTAAATGCCTGCGCATAGGCAGTCAGAAACTCCGTACATTTTTCAATGAGGCGATGCAAAGCATCCGGTTCGGTCATGGTCGTTTCGAGTGCTTCTGCGACTCCGTATAATCTACCCGCGAGTGAGAAAGGTCCGATCATACAGCCGAGCACATAGGGTGAGTCATCCAGCTTCGACAGACGATACGTCGTTTCAAGGTAAACCGAAGTTCGTTTGTCTCCGGGATTCGGAAGAGAGAGTTCTTCGATCCGGTTGACCTCACTGATCAGTCTTCCCCGGACGGTGGGGATCTCGTCTTCGGACAGCAGCACCTCGCTGCCGAACGCTTCTGCTTCCGCACTCAGATCCATAGCGGTTTGAACGATCCGAGTTCCATATCTCTCGTGAAGAGATCTTTGCACGCCGAATTGGGTGTCCGGATCGGTGACGATGTCTCTGACAGTTGCTCTGAATAGTTCCAGACCCGGATAAACGGCGATTGGCATTGCCAATCTCCGTTCCGATGAAGATATGTATTGCCGTAGGGTCGACATTGAGAATCCTCACTTACTGGTATGAATCTGTAACGAATCTCGGTTCGGAGATTCGACGGATAATGAACGCAACGGCTATCAGCGCCGTTACGGCTGCAGATGTGAATACAACATAGTATCCGAACGTATCCGCCGCCCATCCGGCAAGGACGCCGAAAAGTACGAACGGCGATGTGACGAGATTGGTTACGGCGACATAGGTTCCGCGGTTTTCCTCGCTGCACAGCTCCGCTACGAACGGGAGACGGGATATAATCGTAAACGTTATGGATGCCGCGGAGAGGAAGAACACGAGGAAATAGAGGTATACGTTCGCGGCGGTCAATGCGACCAGGCAGCCTGCCAGCGTTCCTGAAGAAGCGATAATAAGATTGAGACGGTGTCCGCGCTGATCCGCCAGATATCCTGCGACAATACTCGCGATGATCGTGCTGAGCATGAGGTAGATTGTGAAGAGGCCGGCGTAACTGTCCGGCAGATCGAATTTGGCAAAAGCGTGAACCGTATAGAAGGCGTTCGACACAGAAGCGACGATAATGAGCGCGTCTGCGACAAGAAAATTTCGAAAGAGATAATTATTTCGGATCAGGTGAGGAATGCTCCCGAGCGTATCGGAGAGCCGCAGCGGATGCGGCGTTCTGGTCGCTTCCCGTTCCTGCAATTGTGTCAGGAATATAAATGACAGCATCGTTACGACGAATGCACATGCGAAGAGCAGAGAAAAGTTGAGGGGGAACTCGAACGATCGCAGAATGACTACTGCAATCCATCCTCCGGCGATTCCCAGAATCGATCCGAAGATCGCCCGTATCGCAAAAAGCCTGCCCCGGATACGGACAGGCGTCACTTTGATGACGAGATCGAACCATACCGGCATGTGCAGACTGCCGCCGAAGGCCGCGATTCCGAAAAGCACGAAGAACGCGATCAACCCGGCGGCGGTCGATATCCTGCTTATGGCATAAAAGGTAAATACAGAGAGAAAGAGGAGGGGAATACGCTGGATGAATCCCGTGCGGAGCATAAGTGTTTTCTTGAATTGGAGCCGTTGCGAATAGTGCGCGATGAAGATCTGCGGGAAATTGAAACAGATCGTCCAGACGACCGGGATGAGGCCGATCCAGATGTTATTTCCTCCGATGTTTTTAACGAATACCGGGAGAATTGTCTGCTGTGAGATGACGCTCATACCCAGAGCAAAAAAAGCTCCGTCAAGTACGTTGACGGTATAGTTGTGTCGGAGAACCGGATCGTTCCGGAGCGGTTCGGGTGCGAGAAATTTTACGAACATTAATTTCGGGAATTCGGTTGTCGCTCAACGGCCAGCATGCGAATGCGGTATCCGGGAACTCAAATCGTTCTTTATCTGGCGCCCATCGGTTCTCGGAGCGGTGTACCAGCACGGATACCGATCGGAAGACTGTGCCCCGGCGGTAGGTGAAGTGTATCTGTTTGCCCGGAGCTCACCGGCGAACCGTCGGGTAAGAGAGAGGCCGCTAATTTATTAGATGAAATAGAATTTAATATTTAAATATACACATTCATCATCCGACATTCAATCGGAGAACGAAAACGAACCTTTCAAACGTTATCGGCTGCTTGCAAATCGTTCTCTTGATATGTACTTTGTATGAACACTTCCGTAAAAATATTCCTCTAATAAAATATAATCTATATGACCGACCGCGAGCGTTTCATCCGTACTATGGAATACAAAAACGTCGATGCAGCGCCGAATCATGAAGTGGGTGTGTGGCAGCAAACGATCGACCGTTGGGAGAGCGAGGGTTTACGACCGTATTCATTGCATTGGGACTGGTTCGTCGGCGAAGAATTTTTCCGGATGGACGGCAGGGAATTCATCCCCGTTAATTACGACATGATGCCTCCGTTCGAACGTACCGTTCTGGAATCGGACGACCGGTATGAGATTTTTCAGGATGCGAACGGCATCGTTCGGAAAGCGTTGCGGGTGGGAACCGTCAGGGGGCAGAGGCTTTCCATGGACCAGTATATCAGTTTCCCCGTGAAAACCCCTGCGGATTTTAAAAATCTGAAAAAGAGGTATGAGTCCGGTCTCCCGGCGAGATATCCTCCTCAGTGGAGAAAGATTTCGAAAAAAGGATGGAAAGAACGGGAACACGTCCTCGTACTCGGTAAGAATGTCGCCGCCGGTGGATTCTACTGGCGCGCCCGCGAATGGATGGGTACCGAGAATCTTTCTCTTGCCTGGTACGATTATCCATTATTGATGCACGAGATGATGGAATTCTATGCCGACTTCACCATCGCGGTATCCAAACCGGTTCTTGAAGAAGTCGATGTGGAATACTTCAACCTCAGCGAAGACATGGCGATGAAGACCGGCCCTCTGCTCAGTCCGACTACGTTTAAAACCTTTGTCTATCCTCACATGAAAAGGCTTGTCGAATTTATGAAGTCAAACGGCGTCCGGTATGTGACGCTCGACAGCGACGGAAATTGCGAAAAACTCATACCCATGCTGCTCGACATCGGGATTGATTTGATCTGGCCCATGGAACGTGCGGCTCAAATGGATCCGGTAAAATTGAGAAAACAATACGGACGAGCTCTGCGCATGGGGGGCGGAATCGATAAACGCGAACTCGCAAAGGACTGGAAGTCCATCGATGCGCACCTGGAGTGTCTTCGACCTGTCGTCGAAGAGGGGGGATACATACCGCAGGTCGATCACCTCGTCCCGCCGGATGTGAGCTGGTCTAATTTCCAATACTATATGGAGAAAAAACAAGCGTTGCTTGAAGGCAAGCCTCTCTGAATGAATTTCTATCTCCGGAGCATTAACACACCGTTTGCCTCTTCACCCGGAAGCCGGCATCCCGAACGAAGGAGGGGATGAGTTCTCATCGCGCGCATAGTCGAAAGGACGTTTCAATGAAAACTAATTTTATTACCGTTATGCTTTTCATGCTCTATCCGGTTGTGCTCTTCGCTTCGGACGAGTCTCCCGGCGAACTGGTAAGTCGACAGGTCGAAGCATACAACCAACGCGATCTCGAAGGGTTTTTATCATTTTACAGTCCCTCGGTCACGATCTATGCCTTTCCCGATAAAGTGCAGCTGAGCGGTATGAATGAGATACGGGAATTTTACCGCAATCGGTTCGAGGGTGCGCCTAACCTGCATTGTGAAATCCGGAACAGGATCGAATTCGGCGATTATGTCATCGACGATGAACTGATTATAGGGATACCCGGTTCAGAGCATGTAGAGGCGGTGTTGATCTATAAGGTAGAAGACGGTCTCATCCGGACCGTGTGGATAATGCGGAAATAATAAACCGACATTTTTTGACACGCATTAATCTTCACTTGGATAACCTTAAAGGTTAACCGTAGAATATTTCTCGTGCACGCAGCAGATCGAACGGCTTATGACGAGTGTTTCAAAAAAAGTAGATATTCAGAACCCAGGGTCGATATGAACATATCATTTCCGTTGAACGATGTCCGAACGCCGAATAAACATAACAAGCTGGTCATATCTCCTTCGTTCGTGAAAGGAGAATTCGACAGTCACGGTGCCGATTGTCCGTTCCTGTTCTCTCACAACGGTTCATACTATATGACCTATGTCGGTTGGGATTCGATCGGTTACCGCACCGGCCTCGCGGTCTCGGAAGACTTACATCGTTGGAAAAAACTGGGGATGATTATCGACCGCGGTCCGGCAGGGTCGCCGACTGAATATAATGTAGCCATGACGAGCATCCTGCGGAAGAACGAACTTTTCAGTAAAGGCGAATTAATCAAAGTGAACGGCATGTTCGTCGGAACATATCACGCATATCCGAGCCCGGGATATGAATCGGGACCGGGTGTTATCGGACTCTGTTATAGTAAAAATCTCAAGAACTGGGAAGTCGGTGAACCTGTGCTTCTTCCTTCGCCGGATATCGGTTGGGAGAGGGGGGGATTGTATAAATCCTGGTTGATGAGGAACGACGGAGTTTATTATCTGTTTTATAACGCAAAGAACAATACAGATCACCCATGGCAGGAGGAAACCGGGTTCGCGTTTTCGGAGGATTTGAAAACGTGGGAGAAATATCCTGGCAATCCTGTACTCAAAACGGGTTCACCGGGATCGTTCGACGAGAGATTTGCATCGGATCCCTGTGTTCTCCGGCACAGGGAAAGTTGGTTGATGTTTTATTTCGGTGCCAGCTATGACGGGCATGCACGGGACGGCGTCGCTGCATCGACTGATCTAAAGGTATGGATAAAAGCGGAGGAGGTCCTTATCGATGTCGGCTCCGAAGGAAGCATCGATTCTAAATATGCACATAAGCCGGCGATCATTTACGGGAACGACAGGTTGTACCACTTTTACTGTGCCGTTTCTCCAACAGGTACGTTTAAATCCGGGAATGTAGAAGCGGAGGAAATTCGCGGCATCAGCTTCGCCACCGATTAATTTTACATCGATCCGGGTACGAGCATTCATCCACCGGAGTAGAGTAAATAAATCTATTGATCGGAACAACTGTGAGGAGTCGGCAAAGTCGATACCCTGCCCCATGTGCGAAAAGATAGAGGAGTACATATTGGGAAAAAAACCTGAACGGATCGTTATCTTCTGTCTTCCTTTGGCCGAAAACTCAATTGAGTTGGTTTGTGCCTGCATCGATTACGTACGAACACATCCCCGTCTGGAGATCGCCGCAATAATAAATACGGCGACTCACAAATTCTATCCGGAGCCTGTACAGAGTATTTTGCTTGGGGTATCGCATAAAATAAAAACCTTGCTGAATTCCCGTTATAAGGAAATCCGCAGACCGCTGCCGTTGAAACTTTACCGTTCTGCGCGAAGCGCCGGGATTCCGGTTATCGTACCTCCTGAGCTAAATATTAACGGCGCTGAGTTCCTGGAGATGTTGAGGCAACTGAAACCGACGGTCGGGCTGTCGCTTATCTGTCTTCAAAAATTTAAACCGGAATTGCTCGATGTGTTCGAAGTCGCCGTAAATTATCACAACGGTTATCTTCCGGAATACCGTGGACTGCACACCACGAGTTGGTCGTTGTATAACCGTGAACCCGAGTCGGGCTATTCGTTTCACCGGATGGATAAGGATATCGATACCGGCTCCGTCCTGGTGCGGGGAGGCGTTCCAGTAACTGCGGCCGATGATGTTGCGGTCATTGAAATGAGAAAAACCGAATTAGCCATAGACCGGTTGCCGGAGGTTTTCGACCTGATTGAAAAGAGGGAGGGGGGATCGATTCAGGAAGAAGGTAAGGCGAGCTACTATTCGAGAAAGTCGTTAAGAAAGATACGGAGAATTGAGGATCCCGGTTCGTTGACCTTTGAAGAGCTCAGGCATAGACTTCGCTGCTTCGAGATACTTATCCTGCGAATTGAGAATTCCCGGTGGGCGGTTACCCGTCTCGAGGAAATGAAGGAACGCCCCCCGGGAGCCTCGCGTCCCGGGTTCAAAACGAAGGACGGAATCTATGTCGAAGCTACCCGGTTTCTGGATATGCCGGGCATAATCTACCGGCTTCTGGGGAAACCCGGGATTTAAATGATATGCTCTCTATGTGCTCTTACCGGGGGGAAAGAACGACGATACCCGATTGAAATAATCACGATTCTATCGATATCTGAGATCAGAATTTAAATATGCTATGCACCTGTACAGACAAATTTACCTCTTTTTATGGATTCTCCAGTTGCCTTCAATCTGATAACCTGCCGAATACACTAACGAGCAGGATAATTGAGACGACCGGAAGTAAAATAAATTTCGCAATTCATCGAACACGGCTGCAGTGTAATAAATCCCGAATTACGGCCTGAGACTTGATTTTTAGCTGTTTTATCGGTAAAGTATACACTTATATCCCGGGAGGACATAATTCCGATTCAACCAACCTCGGACTATTGTGATGTGTATGCCGTTTCCCCGATTATCCGGGGAATCAGGACATTGACCGAGATAGTCCCCATAACTTTTCTCTCATTCAGCCGTAAAAGGATTTATTGAAAAACCGAAGTTTCAATATCTAATATATAACTGTTCGATGAATCTGAATCTGTATCTGATCAAATGCAGCGACTGAATACCCGTGGTTTTATAAAATACCGCCTCTTTCTGGAATGTAAATAGTTCTCACTGATAAAGTCAGCGGCAACCTTTGACTTCGCTCAGGGTGACACCTCGGTCAGGTTGGGCGGAATCAAAGCCTGACATTCTCAGCGAAAACCTAGCAGGTATACCCGGATCATATCGAATACACTGCTTTTCCGAATAGATTACATAGCTGTCCGAAAATCACGCGACAGTTGAGGGCTGCAACCGGATTCCCAAGGCCTATAGTTGTGTGGAAACGGCCGTGGAAAGCCGGGGCTTGAGGGTGATGCCCGTCTCAATAATTTTTTGGTTGAACAAACCGTGAAAGGGAAGCTCGTCCGCTTTTTCTTCCGTTACCGGCATATTGTTTTTTCAAAGGATAGCTGTGTATTGAGAGGCCAACGTTCAGGGTCCGGCGCCGGGAGATGAGGAATACATATGATCGGTAACGATATTTTGCACTATCGAATACTTGATAAGCTCGGCGAAGGGGGTATGGGGCTGGTTTATAAAGCACACGACAACAGACTCGATCGAACGGTTGCGTTGAAATTCCTCCCTCCGAACGTTGTAATCACCCAGGATGATATTAAGAGGTTTACAAACGAAGCCCGGGCGGCAGCATCGCTGAATAATCCCAATATCTGCACGATTTATGCCGTCGAAGAATTCACTGACCAGTATTTTATCTCGATGGAGTACGTCGACGGCTCGACGCTCCAGGATAAAATCGAACGGTTAAAGAATTCCGGACACACATCTTTCCCCCTGAAAGAAATCATCGATTACGGCTTACAGATTACCGACGGTCTCTCGGTCGCTCACCGGAGAGGAATCATTCACCGCGATTTAAAACCGGCGAATATAATGGTGACCTCTCAAGGTTTGCTGAAGATTATGGATTTCGGTCTGGCGAAGGCGATCCATTCGGGAGATGATGAGGAATTAAGACATACTGCCGGCACGCTTGCGTATATGTCCCCCGAACAGGTAGGTAAAGAGAAATTGACGCTTGCGACCGATATCTGGTCGTTGGGAGTTCTTCTCTATGAAATCTCAACATTCCGGTTGCCGTTTCCCTACGAATACTCCTCTGCGGTCATCTATTCCATTCTCAACGAAACGCCGGTACCTCCGGGCGAATTCACGGCCGGACTCCCGATGGGTCTTGAACAGATAATTTTGAAATGTCTGAGTAAAGATCCGGTTCTTCGATTTCAATCGTCCGATCTCATACTCTCCGAATTAAAAACGCTTAAGCAGAATCTGGAAGGGGATGAGGACAACAGACGACGAACTGCGAGAGAACAGATTTATCTGAGAAGAGAGCCGGAGCGTAAACTTGCTGCGATTATGCACGTGGGGATACGCGGCTACAGCGATCTCATGCGTGAGATTGGTCATGAGGAATTTGCTTCTGTGCTCGGCGAGTGGTCCGAAGCCTTTGGCGTCATCATACGAAGGTACGGCGGCACGATCAACAAGTCGGCAGGAGACATCATAACGGTTCTATTCGGCCTCCCCGAGGCGCTCGAGAAGGCAGCATCGAATGCATTACTCGCCGCACTCGAATTAAAAACCGCCCTGCAATCCATTTCACGGCAGCGGAATCTCCCCGTCGGTCTCGAGGTGGCGATCGGCATGGATTCTGGTTTCGTGCTTGCAGGTATGATCAATTCCGGTGGTGAATCGGAGATCAGCGTCCTCGGCGATCCGGTCGACATTTCAATGATGTTGATGGAGGGGGGAAACCCCGGACAGATTCTGGTCAGGCGACAAATCTCTAAGAACCTTGCGAAAGAGTTTCTTTTCCACGAGATAAAATCCATCCGACGAAAGGATTCCGAAGAGGAGATTCCCGTTTTTGAACTCATCGCCCGTCGGGAGGATCGTCATTCGAGCGGGGCGCCGGAAAAGCAGAAAATTTATTCCCCCCTCGTCGGCCGCGAGCGAGAATCGAATAAACTCAGGCTGCAGCTTCATAAGGTCATCGACGGTCTCGGCGGCATCGTCACGATCATAGGCGACGCCGGAATAGGAAAATCGCGGCTGCTCGAGGAATTTAAAAAGGATGAAGCGTTTGCGCATGTTTCCCTGTACGAAGGAAAATCCGTCTCGTTCGGAAAAAACTTAAGTTTCCATCCGATTATCGAGATATTAAAGACATGGGCCGGAATCGAAGAATCCGACCGAGGCGAACAGATCCTGCGAAAACTTGAAACGGCTGTCTCCCGGGTGGAGCCCGCCGGCATACGCGATGTCGTTCCGTTTCTTGCGATGCTTATGGGAATCAAACTCTCCGGCGATTACGACGAGCGGGTGAAGGATATCTCGGGTCCGGCAGTGGCGAAACTCGTATTAAAGAGTCTGAGTGATCTGATTATTAAATCCTCCGAAGAACGCCCCGTCGTCATCGTCATTGAGGATATTCACTGGGCAGATGTCTCCTCACTCGAGCTGATTCAATCGCTGTTGAGAGTAGCCGAGAAGTATCGCGTTCTTTTTATCTCGACGATCCGATCGAACGGCGAAGATGCCGGTTCGCGATTTCTGAGGACCGTTCGGGAGCGTTACGGTGCATTCCATACCGAATTGATGCTCCAGCCGCTGGATCAACGAACGAGCGAGAAGCTCCTGTCGAATCTCGCGCAGAGCGCAGCCCTGCCCGTAGAGTTTAAAGAACGGATAACCGCCAGGACCGGCGGCAATCCATTTTTCATAGAGGAGATCATTCGCTCGTTCATCGATGAAGATATTATTCACTTCGCCAATGGACGTTTCGTCGTTACGGATAAGATACATACAGCGGATATACCCGATAAAATCCACGACGTGCTCATGGCGCGTATCGATAAACTTGACGACGATCTGAAATTGATGCTGAAAACGTCTTCGGTCATCGGCCGTACCGTCGATGTTGCGGTGCTGCGGGAGAATGTGAAGGAAATCGACGATCTGCAGTCCCGCGTGAATAAACTGAAAGACCTGCATCTGATGGTTGAGGATAAAGTGGGGGAGTGCCTGCAGTATTCTTTCAAACATGCCTTGATACAGGAAGTCGTCTACGAATCAATTCCTTATAAAAAAAGGCGGGAGCTGCACGCGCGGATAGGGAGAACGATCGAGCACGTCCATGCGGAACGAATTTACGAGTTCTACGGTACGCTTGCGTATCATTTCAGTAAAGCTGAGGAGATTGAAAAGACGGAGGAATATCTCCTGAAAGCCGGAGAGCATACGCTCAAGAACGCCGCTTCTCATGAGGCGTTGCACTATTTTCGCGAGGCAATGTATCTGTATCTCCAGAAATACGGTTCGGGCGCCGACCGGGAAAAGATTTCCATGTTCGAAAGGAACGTGGCCCTGGCATTCTACAACCGCGGAAGGGTGACCGAAGCCGGCGAGCACATCGAGCGGACGTTGAAATACATGGGGGTGAAGACGTCGACGACAACGACCGTCGGAACGGTTCGGTTTCTGGCGGACCTGATGGGAATCGTACTCGGTCTGTTCCTTCCACGGGGAAACATGAAAAAAGTTCCCACGAACCGCGATAATCAGATATTCTCGCTCCGGTATAAGCTTGCAACTTCGTATTCGAACAACGATGCCAAACGGATGTTCATGAATCTTATCAGCGCGATGAATGCACGCCTGAAATTCGCACTCAAGGACGAGGAGATCTGCGAGATTTATTCCATCGCAAGCGGATTGTTCAGCTACGGTGCGCTTTCCTTCTCGCTTGCCCAGAAATCACTCGACCGTGCGAAGCAATACTATTCACCGCACCATCCGAGAGCTGCACTCTTCCACCGGACTTTCGAACGGCTCTTCGACCACCTTGCGGGAAATTGGGAGAGAGGATATAAAATCGACCGTGATGTAGTCAAAGCCGGATTGGATATAGGGGAGATCTACAACGTCATCATCTATAACAGCTTCTCGCTCTATATCGCCATAGCAAAAGGAGATTTCGCCTACGCGTCGGAGCTTATCGAGTACGGATTGGAAATCAGCGATCAGTACGATTACGATTTCGGGAAATTGTACTGTACGACCTTCAGGGTAGGATACAACCTGAATCGCCGCAACGGTTCCGAAGTCGTTCGATGGGCCGACGAATCCATCAAGCTCGCACAAGCCGCCAACATGCACGGATGGCTCGTAGGATTGTACGGTCAGAAGGCGAAGGGGTATTACTTCCTTCACGATTTAGAGGCAATGGAAAAATCCGTACGCTGTTCTGAAGAAATTCTGGAAAGCTCGAAGTCGCTGACCCCGATGCTCCGCGCGTACTCGGTTATCAGCCGGCTTTTCCTCGACGTCAGTCTGTATGAGAATCTCATTGTTCAGTCTGCCGGATCATCGACTGCCCCCGATCCGAGAAATATGATGAGGCGGCTCCAGCGAAGCATATCGAATGCGACAAAAGTGTCGAAATTCGTCGCGGAGATTCAACCCGAGACGCTGATGCTGACGGGGATCATATCCTGGCTGGCGGGCGACAGACGGGGTGCACAGGATTATTGGCTGAAAGGCATCCGGAGATGCGAAGAACTGGGTGCAAAGCCTTCTCTCGGAAGAATCTACGCCGAAATCGGAAAACGCCTCATCTCCGCAGGTCCGGCTGCAGAGAATATGAATGGTCTCACCGGCGAGCAGTGGATTAAAAAGGCGGAGCGGATATTTATCGAACTTGATCTCGAGGAGGATCTGAAGGAACTTCATAGTATACTCCTGCGGGTCCACTGACCTGAGCGAAACGCTCTGTTGAATACGCCGTCGACGGAAATTTAATATGGAAGTTTCAAAATCCCTCATGATTCGATATCCAATTCTTATTGCATGTTTCTTCGTCTTTCTCGGAACGCTTCGCTCCGGTCAGCATGAGCATCTCAGGTTTAAACACCTCACTATAGAGCATGGACTGTCTCAGGGCCTGATCGGTGCAATTCTCCAGGACAATCTCGGTTTCATGTGGTTCGGTACAAAAGACGGCTTAAACCGGTATGACGGTTTTAGATTCAAGGTATTCGCGCACGATCCGTTCGATACGACGACGTTATCCTGTCGCGATATTAGTTCGCTTCATCAGGATCCACTCGGGAATATTTGGGTCGGAGGAATCGGCCTCAATCTTTACCTCCCGGAATACGAGAAATTCCGCCGCTTCTCTTTGAGCGACGGCTCTGCCCGACAATCTGCCTACGATATAATTACATCAATATATAGCGATGAACCCGGTAAACTCTGGATCGGTACCGAAGAGGGTCTCGTCAGGTTCGATACCGAGACAGGCCGGCATCGGCGTTTTCTCCGCAACGGCAATCATCCTTCGGGTCTTCATTCAAACCAGATCAGATCGTTATTGGTAGACTCGTACGGCATCTTGTGGATCGGCACAACGGGAGGCATATCGACGCTTGATCTGACGATATACACAGAGGACGGATTCCCTGAATTCTCGGATGTGTATTTCGACACGTCAACAGCCCGGAGTCTAGAGAATGAAGTTGTCATTTCGGTTTTCGAAGACGAAAACCGTATTCTCTGGTTTGGTACGAATGAAGCGCTGTACAGGTTCCAGCGTACGGATCGGAACCGGGGTTCGTTCCGCCGGTTTGTACACGAGGATCCTGCGCTACGGAGTTCATGGAGAGGCCGTATCCTCGATATAGTCGGTGATATCTCGGGTAATCTCTGGTTGGCAACGTCGGGGGCGCTCGTTATATTCGATACGGCGGAAGAGTCATTCCGGTACATCCGGCATCACCATCTCATCAACGATGGCTTGGTTTTCGATGGGCTGACCGCTCTCTACGTCGACAGGGCTGAAAATATCTGGGTCGGTACCGCCGGGAAAGGTATAAACCTGTTCGATCAGCATGCGATGAAATTCCATTTGTACAATGGATACCCGGATCGCACACCACTCAGGTCCGATATGAGCATCAACGGTTTGCTCGAAGATGCATCAGGAGCCGTCTGGATAGCTGTGCACAACACCATCTACATACTTGATCGCAGTACAGGCGAATACACCCCCATAGTTCTTGATCCATCCGGACATGGCATTATTATGTCCATGGTTATGGACCGGACTCATACTGTATGGATCGGGACATCGGAGGGATTGTACCGCATCAATCCTCAGGATGGCGTCATTTTGCATTACCGGCATGTGCCTTCAGACGAGGGAACTATCCGTGATAATGTCGTACAGGCATTATACAACGACCGGAGCGGCAGGCTCTGGGTCGTGAGCGGCGGATTCATGAGCTTGTGGAATGAGGTAACCGGGTCATTCGAGCACTTTCCAGTAATCCCGGATGCGTATCCGGATGGAAGACCGATTGTTATTATGGATATTTCCGAATCCCCTGAGGGGATTTTCTGGCTTGGCTGGACGGACGGACTGATCAGATTTGATGCAACAACACGATCTGCGACGGTATATAGGAATGATCCAGACGATAGACGAAGTTTGAGTTTAAACGAAATACATACGATTCTTCCCGATCCTGATGAGCCGGATAAAATTCTCTGGATAGGAACTGCAGGGGGAGGTCTGAACAGATTCGATATTACAAGCGGGCTCTTTTCCCACTATACGATTCATGACGGTTTACCGAACAACTATATTTACGGAATACTCTCCGACGACAACGGCAACCTGTGGATAAGCACGAATCAGGGTATATCACGTATCAATACCCGGTCGCTCACTGCGGGAGCCGGAAGAGACGCAGTGCGCAATTTCGATGCGAATGACGGTTTGCAAAGCAATGAATTTAACCGGCGTGCGTATCATAGGGGATACAGCGGAGCACTCTATTTCGGGGGAATTGACGGCTTCAACACGTTTTTCCCCGATGAAATTAAAGAGAGAATGCATAAACCGAATATCATGATTACTGATTTTCTTGTCGCGAATCAGTCGGTGGATTTTACTCACCCGGAATCACCGTTGATGAAACCTGTCTATCTTTCCGATGAAATAGTTCTTGATTATAATTACAGCGATTTTGCCCTTGAATATGCACTTCTCGACTTTAACACTCCGTCAAAGCATAGTTATGAATATATTCTCGAAAAATTTCACAAGGAGTGGGTCGATGCAGGGGCGAACCGCATAGCCTCGTTTACGAATATAAAACCGGGATCGTATATGTTCCGGGTCCGGATCATCGATTCCGGACAGGGTACGGCAGTCGCCGAGACGTCGCTTCGCATCACGGTTGTTCCACCTCTTTGGAGAACCTGGTGGGCATACCTCCTGTACGTCGCGACCGGAATCGGAATACTTTACATCTTCAAAAAATATGAGATGAATCGGATTAACTTAAAGAATCAATTGAGATTAGAGCATACGGCATCAACCAAATTCAAGGAGCTTGACTCATTAAAGACCCGCTTCTTCGCGAATATCTCGCATGAATTACGCACCCCTTTGATGTTGATCCTCGGTCCAGCCGAACAACTCTCATCGGAACTGGAGGATAAACGACTCGTCCACAAATCGCAGCTCATCCGTGCGAATGCACAACGATTGCTCAGGCTTATTAACCAATTACTGGATATTTCCCGTCTCGAATCGGGTAAAATGAAGCTCAGAGCAGTACTCGCTGATATCGTACCGTTTACCGAACACATTACGGCTTCGATGTCGCCGATGGCGGAACGAAAGCGTATCGATGTACGCTATCAGGCTGACGAAGAGCGTCTTGTTCTGTATTTCGACCGGGATAAACTCGAGAAGATTTTTATCAATGTACTTTCCAACGCAATCAAATTTACACCTCTGGACGGCGAGATTTGCGTCAGGGTAAGGAAAAGTTCTTCTGATGGTAAGAATCTCGCGGTTATCGAAGTGAGCGATACCGGGATCGGAATACCCACAGATCGGTTACCGTTGATATTCAACCGATTCTATCAGGTTGATTATTCCGGATCGAACGAGCAGGAAGGAACAGGAATCGGACTTGCACTTGTAAAGGAGCTTGTAGAACTGCACCGCGGCAGCATCGAGGTTCGCAGTGAAATCGGCAAAGGTTCAACCTTTATCGTGAACCTTCCCCTGGGCAAAGACCATCTGAGGGCGGACGAGATCACCGATCAGGTGGATGATTCCAAGTTCACAAGTCGGGTTTCTGAGCTTCTCGGGCATAACGACGAGGACAGCGTATTTCCGGCTACCGGCCAAACGAGCGATGTTTCAGAGGATAAAACGATGATACTGATCGTCGATGATAATCCGGCCGTCCGGGCATATGTGCGGGAACATCTCGAGGATTCATATTTTATCATCGACGCCGAAAACGGAGTGGAGGGGGTGACTCGAGCGATAGACAGGATTCCCGATCTCGTTATCAGCGACGTGATGATGCCCGGATTGTCGGGGTATGAACTATGCAGCAGGATTAAAAACGATGTGCGCACCAGTCACATTCCGGTAATCCTGCTTACAGCAAGAGCAGGCCAGCAGGATAAGCTCGAGGGATTGGGGACCGGAGCGGATGATTATATAATCAAACCCTTTGACAGCGATGAACTCCGTGTTAGGGTGAAGAACATTATCGAAAACCGACGGTTACTGAGGGAAAAATTTGCCGGTACGGTGATCCTTCGACCCAGGGAAGCTGCGGTATCATCGATGGATGCACAATTTCTTGAAAAAATCCTGGATATCGTGGAGATTCATATGCAGAACGAGGACTTCTCCGTCGAGGTGTTAACCCGGGAAGCCGCAATGAGTCACTCGCAATTACACCGCAAACTGAAGGCCCTCACGAATCAATCTGCGAATCAGTTTATACGCTCTGTAAGGCTTCAACGTGCTCACGAGCTTCTCAGAAAAAGAGCCGGTAATATTGGAGATATTGCGTATAGTGTGGGATATAGGGATCCTGCGTATTTTACTCGTTCTTTCCGGCAACATTTCGGTTTTTTACCATCAGAGGTTAACAGATGATAATTCCTTAATTCCGGATTTATCTCTGTGTAGGATTTATCTACGTTTAAACATATATTCATCCATTTTCTAATGAGCACCTAGGTCGTACCGACGATATGGTAATCTTTACCTTTTTTGTTTGAATTCTCACCAAAACACATTTTCAGACATATTTTTGAGCTATTAGTCCTATCCTTTGCTGAAATTATCCTAACCATAAGCCGCTGAAAAATCGTATATTGTACCTGTGATTAAAGACCGACCGACCAATCCAATCGAACCATACTACCTGATTTACTCGCTAATCATTCTTCTAGACTACAATACCTTCAATCCGGAGGTTTACCCTGAACACCTCATAATTATATAGGTTTCCGTTATCCAATCCTGTCGATATGTACTTTAGGAATTGGATGCATATGCCAAGCTGTCACACCGACTTTCTTGATCAAGTATTCCACCATTTATACGATCGAGATCCTCTGACATAATATAAAATACCGTTGTCAATACACAGATTTTGATTTTACTTCATTCTCAAATTTGAAGGATATGGAGGGTTTTGTATGGAAACCATCTCTGTCTCACCGGATGGATTCTATCATCCGGAAAACGTTGATCAGATCCGGGAGCTGATCCTATTCGCAGTCGAGAACAATAAAAACATCCGTGTCCGTGGATCGGGCCATTCCGTGGCTTCGGCAATTTATACGGGAAACTGGAAAACCGACAACGGACTAAATCTGATGCTGGATAAGATGAGGCGAATCCGCATCGATACAGAAAAATTGCAGGTGACGGTTCAGGCGGGCTGTCATCTTGGGAAGGATCCGTTCGATCCGTCGGGAACATCAGATCTGGAAAATAGCCTGTTTTTCCAGATGGATCAGGCGGGCCTCGCGGTCCCGGATATGGGTGGAATTATACATCAAACCGTCGGCGGATTCTTATCGACCGGATCTGCGGGCGGGTCGGTGTTGCATTCCTTCGGCGATCAACTGGTCTCCCTCTCCTTTATCGACGGAAACGGCGAACTGCATACCGTGAGCCGTGAAAATGGCGACGACCTCTTCTTCGCGGCGGGGGTGTCAATGGGGTTACTCGGTATAATTACCGAAGCTACGTTCCAGTGCGTTCGCTCATTCAACATCATAGGCGAGGAATCGACCACCACGGTTGACGGGTGTTCGGTGGATCTTTTCGGCGATGGGGGAAATGGAAAGCCTTCTCTCGAAGATTTTCTACGGACAACGGAATATACTCGACTTATGTGGTGGCCTCAAAAGGATGTCGAGAGAATGGTCGTTTGGAAGGCGGCACAAATGACGGAAAAAGATCTCGAGAAAACGAGATCGAACGGAGTGGGAGATAGAAATGTCGCACACGCCTTTCACCCCAAGCCGTATCTTGAATTCCCGTTGTACTACGGAACCGAGTTGCCTGCTGAAGCGGTAGGCGGCCTGTTTTATACCGTTGTCGGTAACTGGCATCAGGTGCTGGCATCCCTGAAGACTTCATTCCTCCTGAGGAGTGCGCTCAAGGTGATCGGCTGGCTCTATCCGCAGCATATACTCCCTCCTGTGGTCAAACAGTTCGTGCCGCTCGATGAGGATAAACATCCCCCGGGGCCGCAAAATTTCTGGGATATCTGGTGGAAGGGATTGCCGATGGACAACAGGGTGAGCGACAAATTAATGCCCACCAAATTCACGGAGATATGGATTCCGGTTTCGAGGTCAAAGGAGGTCATGGTAAAACTTCGCGACCTTTACCGAAGGAAAGGGTATTCAGCCACGGGCTCCTATTCATGCGAAATTTACGCCGCGAAGAAAAGCGATTTCTGGATGAGTCAATCATACGGTGAGGACATGATCAGGGTAGACGTGTTCTGGTTCGGCTATAGTGCCGGTGATCCCGCGGTAGAGTACTATCCTCAGTTCTGGGAATTACTCATGTCGGATAAATCGACTCCGTGCAGATTTCACTGGGGCAAGTATATGCCAATCGCTCCTGAATACCTCCGGATACAATATACGAAATGGGATGAATTCCTGGCATTACGCAACACCCTGGATCCGAACAGAGTTTTTCTTACACCATACTGGCAGCGCCATTTCGGGATAGTCTGACATGCTGACTTCAAAGTCCGACACAGCGAGACTCCCGTTATCGGTTTTCTCCAGACACCGTTCGGTCCCAATCTAAAGATTCTCTGACGAAAAGGCTGGAAATAGAACTGAATCATTTTAAAAAAATCTTCAATAATGGAAGGAACAGCCGATGGTGAGCAACGGACGATGGACGAATGAATTCTGCGACCGGCTTCGCGGCTTGAGCGATGAGCTCGCCGATAAGTATCTCAGGTTGATAATGGCGGACGATGAGAAGAAGGGCGTCCGGAAATTATTCGCGACGATGGACTCGAATGATGGGATCCCGCCGGCGGATCAATTTCCGGAACTTCACGAATTCTTCGAATTGACGCATCGTCTTCCGCCGGGAACCGATCTTGAACGGATCCGGCGCGGCGAACTCATTTTCATGAAGCATGCGTTCACGGGAGGTTTCGTTCTGCTCGCGAAGAGTCTGCCGGAAGGCTATGCCGCGCCAAACCTCGCAGAGATCCTTGCCATTTCCGATGATCTCAAGTCCCAGACGTTTAAACGTCTGCTCGGTACGCTGCAGACGGTTCTGAACGTTTCATGTGCGGGCGGCTTTCAGCATGGCGGCCATGCCGTGATCACGGCACAGAAACTCCGGTTGCTCCATGCGGGCGTCAGGTATCTGACGGATCGCTACCGGCCGGAATTCCGGCAAAAATACGGGATTCCGGTGAATCTGGAAGACATGCTCGGGACGATCATGGGTTTTTCCTTTCTCGTCATCGAGGGTTGGAGAAAATTCGATCTCGGCCTGACGTCTCAGGAGGAAAACGATTTCTATTACGTCTGGCAGACGTTCGGTCGCCTCATGGGTATCCATCCGCCCGACGATCCTTCGAGTGCTGAATATATGCCTGAAGACGTCAACGACGCAGAGGCATTCTACGAGGCTTATAAGCGAAGACACTATGTTCGGGCAAACGAAAATCCGGATGGGGTCTCGCTCGCACAGGCCAATCTGAGAATGATGCAACGCATGATTCCCGGAGTGCTCAGGATTTTCGGGCTCGGTCTCCTCCCGAGAATTTATATGGTCGAATTGATGGGGAGTGACGGTTGCGAGCGAATCGGAATAAAACCCGTTACCGGTCACGCATTCATGAAATGGAGTCTGATGAAGGTTCATGATCTCTGGAGACCCATGGAAAATTTAGAGTCCGGAAGCCATCACCGGTTTGCACGAACTCTATTCCAGGGACTCATCGACCAGGCATACGACGGCAGGGTTACTTTCTCGATACCGACGACCCTGGAAGAGGTGAGGAATTTACCCGGGCAAAAGTCGATGATCCATAGTTATGCAAAAACCGGATGAACAAATCCCAGGAAATGAACTTTTTGCATCGAGGCAATGTGGGAGGCTGGCAGTATGGTACATAAACAGATTGCACAATATGTCATAACCGAAGAGCTCGGAAAGGGCGGGATGGGGGTCGTCTATAAGGCGCGCGATGCGAAGCTCGATCGATTCGTCGCCCTAAAGCTGCTCCCATCGCTCTCTACACAGGATGCGAACGAGCGGAAGAGAATGCTTCAGGAAGCACGGGCTGCAGCAGCCCTGAACCATCCGAACGTGTGCACCATATATGAGGTACAGGATGAAGGAGATCATCCGTATATAGCAATGGAATTTGTGGAGGGAGTGACGCTTCGGAAAAAAATGGAAGATCCCGGGCCCGACGGACTTTCTGTCGGTCAGATTATCTCCTATGCGATTCAGATCTCCGAAGCGCTTCAGGAAGCACACAATAAGGGTATTGTACACCGGGATATAAAATCGGAGAACATCATCATTACTCCGCGTAATACGGTAAAAGTGATGGATTTCGGACTGGCGAAAATTTATTCCGAATCGCAGGCCGTTTCCATGCAATCGACCGCTTCCGGCAACATATCCGGCACGTTGGCATATATGTCGCCGGAGCAGCTGCAGGGGAACAAACTCGACGGAAGAACCGATATGTTCTCGACGGGCGTCGTTCTCTACGAGCTCCTGACCGGGAGAGTTCCGTTCTCAGGGCAATATCCGACATCGATCATGTACTCCATTGTCAACGAGGATCCCGAACCGGTCACGCGTTATAATCAGGATGTTCCGGAGAAGCTGGTGGAGATCGTGAATCGCTCTACGGCGAAATCTCCCGACAACCGTTACAGGACGATGGAAGAGATGGCGGCTGAACTGAGAACCGTCGGAGCGTCGGAAGGACAGTCGCTGCCCGCCGGTGCGCTGCATCTCACCAGTACTACATCAAAAAAAATACGATATACGACGAGAAGTTTAAAACGGGCATTGGCGGAACGGCGTCAGATGACCGTTGTTTCCTGCAGTATGTCCGTTCGGTCGTCTGCATCGGACGAACCTGACCCCGAAGATTTGCATGAAGTGCTCCCCGCATATAAAGACCTTTGTCGGAAGATCGTCTCCCGGTTCGAGGGTTTTATTGCGCGGGATCAGGAGAACGACATTCAGATATATTTCGGCGTTCCCATAGCTCACGAAGACGACGCACGGCGTGCGGTATTGACGGGGCTGCATATCCTCGAAGGAGTCGGCTGGCTCAACGCCGGATTAAAGAAGGATCGCGGCATATTTCTCAACCTGCGCATTGGCATTCACTCCGGATTGGTCATCACCGGTGAAATCGGCGATGAAAAGAATCGTTCTTCAGCCGGGGTTATCGGAGAAACACCTGCCATTGCAAACAGATTGATCAGTATCGCGGAAGCGGATTCGGTCTGCGTCTCCGTCGATACATATGAGCTGGTGAAAGGTTATTTCGAATGCAACATGATCGGGGAGTATCCCGTGAAGGGGTCATCGGAAAAGACGCCCGTCTATCGTGTGCTCCACGAGAGTACCGCCCGGACGAGGCGCGATGCCGAGCCGGAAAAAGGGAGGATTCCCTTTATCGGCAGGGAGAGAGAGGTAGAGCTCATGTTCGACTGCTGGAAGCGATCCGTGGAGGGAGTCGGCCAGGTCGTGCAACTGGCAGGTGAAGCGGGTATCGGAAAATCGAGACTCATTGGAGAACTGAAAGCCAGGATCGCAGATGATCCGGGGGCATGGCTTACCGAGTGCACATGTTCGCCGTACCACCAGAGCACCCCTTTGCATCCGGTCATTGAGTTATACGAAGGTGTGATACTCGGTTTCGAACCGGGCGCCACCCCCGAAAAGAAAATCATGAAATTGGAAGGATTCTTAGCGCAGTACGGATTGCCCGTCCAGGAAGCCGCTCCCCTCTTTGCATCCTTTCTGTCGATCCCGACAGGCGACCGGTATCCTGCCTTAAATCTTTCACCCGAACGGCATCGCCAGAAAATTATGGAGCTCCTGCTGACCATTCTTCTGGAACGTGCATCACGACAGCCGGTCCTGCTCGTTATAGACGACCTCCATTGGGCGGATCCGACTACCCTGGAACTCGTCTCCATGCTGATCGATCAAGGTCCCACAACGCATTTGCTTACATTGCTCAACTTCCGGACGGAGTTCATTCCTCCGTGGAGTATGCGTTCGTACATTACGCAGATATCGCTGAACAGACTTTCGAAAACTGAAATTGAGAACATGATAACCAGGATAGCTGGCGGAAAGAAACTTCCTGCCGGGATCGTAGCGGAAATCGTAAATAAAACCGACGGCATTCCGCTTTTTATCGAAGAGCTGACTAAAATGGTGCTGGAATCGGGAATTGTAACACCGAAGAATGGCACCTATGAGCTCTCCGGATCGGCTCAGAGGTTGTCGATACCGAACACGCTCCGGGATTCGCTTATGGCTCGTCTTGACCGACTGGGACCGGCGAAAGAGCTCGCTCAAATCGCCGGTGTCATCGGAAGAGAATTCAGCCATAAGCTGCTTCACCTCGTATCCGGGTGGGATCAAAGCGATCTCGATCAGGAATTACAGGTTCTTCTCGATGCGGAACTCATATATAAACGGGGATTTTCAACACAATCTACCTATTCGTTTAAGCACGCGCTCATCAGGGATATTGCATATCAATCGCTATTGAAGGGGGACCGGAAAGAATACCATTGCCGTATCGCCAGTTCCATAACGGAACATTTCCCGGAGCTTGCAGAGGGAAGTCCGGAAATACTCGCACATCATTATACCGACGGAGGAATGATCCCTGAAGGACAGAATGAGTGGCAGCGTGCCGGAGGGAACGCAAGCGGTCGATCTG
>CAZBUK010000026.1:0-46208 GCA_964495085.1 uncultured Ignavibacteriales bacterium | reverse complement strand
ATCGAGAAATCCGGATCGAACTATTCATTTCCCGCGGAATATCGAGGGACGTTCCGCAGGTTTTTTATTAGCTGGTTGCTGGGCTGAGAGGTAACAAGCGATGCCGAATAGGGAATTTCTTAAGTGACGGTATCTAAGTATAATCCGGCAGGGTATGTCTCTGAGCGGCAAGCCCTGTAAAAAAGTTATAGTTCCCCTTGACTTTTAAGTCAAACATTTAGTATTTTTGAGCCGTAGTAATAGAGTACCACCATTTCGGCATTGTAGAGCGCAGCAGTAACGGTTACCACCATAACCAAAAGTGCAAAAACAATCATCGGGAGGAATATGGGTCCAAGTGTTACTCTCTCACAGCGCCGTTATACCTATCCCGGCGTTATTCAACTCATTCTTTGATTATCGATAAAAACCTTCGCACGGGAAGCCGGCTCATCTGCATGAAGCCGACGTATGAGGGTGACGAATAAGCATTTCTGACGGCGATACGAATCCTTTTTGTATTCTCCTGTTTCCCATCTGAAACAGGTTCTTCATTCGTGTCCGTTCGCCTTCCGTCACTCCGATCCCATGCAATCTCGAGAACTGACATTTACCGAACATACAATCGGATGCCGGCCGGTTCAGGCTGGATCAGTTAAGCATACTGTTTAGGGTCGCAGGATGTTTCCGGTTCTCTATTCACACCGTACAATGTAACTCATAAGCCGGTATTTTAATCATACAGAAGGAGGTACACAATGCTACGCAAGTTCGTTGGGTTGTTCGTCGTGTGCTTGCTGTTGTCTTCGTATGCGTTTGCACAGGATGGAAAACTTCGGGGCAGAGTCACCGACCGGGAAACCGGTGCGGCTCTGATCGGTGCGAACGTATTTCTTGAGGAGACGACACTCGGTGCGGCGACGGATATAAACGGCGATTTCATTATGCTGAGCGTTCCGCCGGGTACCTATACCGTTCGCGTTTCATTTATCGGCTATGCGCCGATCATCATGTCGAATGTGAGGGTGAACGCGAATTTAACTACCACTCAGGATTTCGAGATGGCGAGCTCCGCGATACAGGTCGGCGCGATCGAAGTGGTTGCCGAACGCCCTCTCATCCAACGTAACACTACCAATACGGTGAGGTTCGTTAACCAGGAGGACCTCGATAACATACCGATCCGTGGGGTACAGAATATCCTCGGTCTCCAGGCCGGGGTAGTTCTTCAGGACGGCGAGTTATATATCCGCGGCGGCCGTGCGGGAGAGGTTGCGTACTTTATCGACGGTGCGCGGGTTACGAATCCCGTATTCAACAACCAGAACGTGCACATTATCCAGGAAGCTATCGAAGAGCTCCAATTGCAAGCCGGCGGTTATACCGCTGAATTCGGCGGCGCGAACTCCGGAATCGTGAGAACCAATATCCGAACGGGAGGTAGTCAGTACAGGGTCAGCTTAGACTATCAGACAGACAGGTTCGGAGAACCCGGCTCCGAAGCGCTCGGCTCCTCGATCTTCGGATGGCAGAATGCAGTCGTGACGATAGGCGGTCCCGTGATGGATAAAATGCGATTCTTTTTCGCGGGTCAGCACAATTATCGTCATAACCGCGACGTAATGTATATTGAGCCGTTCCGGTTTGAGAATCTTGTTACGGACGCATTCGGAGGCCGGCCTGTGGGCGAGCCGCTTCCCGGTCCTGTTGAATTCAATAAGAACCACCTGCAGAATAACTGGCAGCGGAATAATGCCGCACAGGGTACGATACTCTACGATCTGAGTCCCTTAAAACTAAAGCTGAGCGGAAGTTTTCAGGAAACGAAGCAGCCGCTCGACGGTCAATGGCCGGTCGCATTACAAGGTTTCTTCAATCAGAAAAGAAACCGCATGCAGACCGAGAATACTTATTTCGCGAACGCTCGCGCAACCCATCTTCTGGGAACCAATACATTCTATGAGCTCGGGATCTCGTATCAGAACAGAAACCTGAAAGCGGTAGATCCCGACTTCGGCGACAACTGGCAGCTCTACGTGGATCAGATCGCGAACGAAGAGTTGGGTTATGACGGATTTCAGGGCAGGTATGAAGGCCCGCTCCCGTACAGTACTATTAATGCCTTCAATTTCCGCCATGAGAACGCTCCGAATAATCGCTACGATAAAAACGAGCAGATGGGTCTCGGATTTACGCTCGATGTAACATCCCAGCTCAGGACGAACTGGGAGGTGAAAACAGGCGGAAGTCTCGATATGTGGTCGGTCCGGCATTTCAGCATCCTGAACATCGAAAGCTTTATGATCTTCCTCAACGGCGAGGATGGCAATACACCCAGGGTATTCGCGGATGCAAATGAGAGAAGAATCCGTCTCGGTAAAGCGGGAACGGTTAATCATTACGGCTACGATATCGACGGAAATAAAGTGAGCAGCGGATTCGACGCGCCGCGTAAACCCTTCTTTGCTTCTGCTTACATCCAGAATAAACTGGAGTATACCGATCTCGTTTTGAACATCGGGCTTAGGTTCGAACATTTCAACACCAAGAACAAAGTATTTGTAAATCCCCAGAATCCTGAATTCGATGAAACACTTGACATAGTCAACGAATCTCAACTAAAAGATCAGGATCCGTTTAACTACGTGTTGCCCAGGATCAGTTTCTCGTTCCCCGTTACCGATCAGACGATCTTTTATGCAATGTACGGCAGATACGTCCAGATGCCCTCGCTCGACCAGGCATTTGTCGGCGCGGTCCGGATGAGCCGTACGGTCAGTCCGATAACCCGTGGAAATGCATTCCTCACTCCGGTCGGGTACTTCGTGAGACCGGAACGCACGACGCAGTACGAAATGGGTTTCCGGCAGATGATCGGTTACAATTTCGCTTTTACCATCAGCGGTTTCTACAAAGACCTCAGAGATCAACTTGCGGTGCGCCGTTTCGCGAGCGCAGACGGACTGCCGCTGTATACCGCGTACCTCAGCGAGGACTTCGGCACAATAAAGGGCGTTGAACTGACGCTCGAGCTTCGACGGATAAACAGATTGTCGGCGAAGGTCAACTATACGCTATCGGATGCGCGCGGTACCGGCTCCGATTCCCAAAGTTCGTTCGGCGTCGTTGAGCAGACGACCATCGGGCGCTTCCCGAACTTCATCAGCCAGCTCGACTTCAACCAGTCACACCGCGGTTCCGTTATGTTCGATTACCGGTTTGCACAGGGCGACGGCGGACCGATCTTCGAAGGATTGGGCTTGAGTCTGCTTCTCTCCTTCAACAGCGGGCACAACTATACGCAGATATTCGAGCCTGCGGAGTTAGGCCAGGCAAGTCCGTGGAACGTCGGCGTTCGTCCCCTCATCGACCCGAGATCGCGGAAACCGGCCGAGCCGCTGAATGCCTCGGTTACTCCCTGGGTCTTCAACGTCGATCTGAACGTGAACAAGATGTTCTACATCGGACAGACGAGCCTCGAAGTATATTTTATCGTATTGAATCTGTTCGATTCGAAACAGACCATCAACGTCTATCCTTCGACCGGTACTCCTCAGGATGACGGATGGTTGAGAAGCCCCCTCGCCTCTTCGTTCATCGAGATCGAGAATTATGCGGCGTTCTACGAGGCGATCAACTCGCAGAACAGGTGGGCCTATATGACGGCGACCGGCAACGATCTGTACGGGATGCCGCGACAGTTCAGATTCGGAGTGAAGATTGAGTTATAATCGTATAGGAATAAAATTCCCTGATTACACCAAATCAATTAATGGGAGTATCGATTTATGAGACATGTTTCCTTTAAACTTTCTGTGGCGCTCCTGTTTATCCTGTGTTTTGTCATCTGGACGTCGAATCTCGTTGCGCAGGCGCCCGACAAAACCAACAGGGAACGCCCGGAGAATCTCGAGAAAACAACGGGAACCCCGTTGTATCAAATCCTGAATATTAATAACCTCTGGACGTGGCACCGGGCGGATGGTCACTCGAATCACTCGCCGAGCGGCAACGACGGCGTGTTCTTCCCCCGGGGGACGGCGTTTGTCATCTACCAGGACGGTATCATGTTCGGCGGCAAAGCGTATCTCGATGCGGGGCTTACGCAACCCGCTCCTGTTCAGGTTATCCGTGTCGGCGGCGCGACGTATAATGTCGGTACCCGCGCAGGCCGCATAATCGGTGAGGGGGCAGCCGCAGTTGCTGCGAATCCCGCCGATGCCGATGTCCGTATTTACCGCGTTCGCCGCGACTATATGTCTATGAGCGACACCGAGCTGAGACAGGATGCAGCCGAGTCCAATGAGAAACTAATCGGCAGCGTGACACAATCCGATATGGATCAGATCCGCGACCAGTACCATAAGGACTGGACGGAATGGCCGGTTCAGTACGGGGCGCCGTATGTTGAACGAAACGGCATACCGGGCTATCAACCGCCCCCGCCGTTTGGTGAGAATTTTACCGTTGACTCTCTCATCGCGGGTAATTACGACGAGCCCGGCATAGCCGGCGCAGATCCTACTTCGCCCGCCGATCAGGTAGTTTGGACCGTGTTTAACGATCTGGATCCTACCGCAACCCTGGGTCTCTTCGGTTCTGAGCCTCTCGGCCTTGAGATACAGGTGACGCTATGGGGATATAAACGAACCGACGCGATGGGGAACTTGTACTTCAAGCGAGTCCGCTTGATCAATAAGGGGGGTGTCGATATCGGCGGAGGCAACAAGGGAACGTTTTATCTCGACAGTATGTACGTTGCTCAGTTTTCCGATCCTGACGTCGGCGCATTCGGCGACGATCTTGCGGGATGTGATACGGTCCTGAGTCTCGGATTCGCTTATAACGGTAACGCGATCGACAGCGAATTCAGAAAGTTCAACCTGCCTCCTCCGGCCGTCGGTTACGATTTCCTCCAGGGACCCCTCGTACCTGCGCCCGGCGATTCTGCAATATTTAATTTCCATAGACTGTACGACGTGAAAAATCTCGGCCTTACCTCGTTCGCGTATTTCTCCGCAGGCAGCGGTATCAGCGATCCTGCGTTTTCACGCGAGGGCGGCTTGCGCTGGTATAAGATGTTCCAGGGATTCGTTCCCGATGCGTCCACAGCGCCCAATACATTGTATCCGCATCCGCCCGGAATGACGCCGACGAAATTCCCGCTCTCCGGCGATCCTGTCGCGAGAACCGGGTTCATTGACGGATTAGGTACAAGTTATTCATTCCCACCCGGCGACCGCCGAATCGTTTTGAATTCCGGACCGTTCGTCATGGCGCCCGGCGATACGCAGGAAGTTGTGATCGGTACCGTCGCGGGTATGGGTTCCGATCGTCTATCAAGCGTCGCAGTAATGAAATTCAACGACCGGTTCGTCCAGAACACCTACGATGCGCTCTTCCAGGTGCCTCGTGCACCGTCGGCGCCTAACGTCAAATTCGCCGAGCTGGACGGAGAGATCATTCTCGAGTGGGGTACCGATCTGACCGCGCTGAGCAATACCGAAGAGAGAGTAAATGAACCGGGTGGATACGCGTTCGAAGGATATAATGTATATCAGCTTCCCACAAGGGGTTCATCGCTCTCGGAGGGCACACGCATCGCGACATACGATCTGCCGACCGATCCCACCGTCATCCTTGATGAGCAGTTCGATCCGGTTTCCGGGCAGATCCTCCAACTACCCGTTCAGTTCGGAACGAACAGCGGAATTGTCAGATTTTACAAATTCGATCGCGATTATATCCGCGACATCGATAAGCTGTACAACGGTCAGGAGTACTACCTCGCGGTGACGGCGTACAGCCGGGCGACGGTAGAGGGCTTCCTTCCGGCAGCTCTCGAATCCGCTCCCCAGATAATCGCCGTGACTCCGCAGATACCGTTCGGTAAAAACTATGCGGTCGCTCATGGAGATACAATTCCGGTTACCCATAGCAGCGGTAGAAGCGATGGAGCGGTCCGACCGATTGTCGTCGATCCGGCATCCTCAAACGGGAAAACATATGAGGTCCGTTTCAGCATCGACGACGGAGTAACTACCTGGCGGGTGGTGAATACGACCGACAATACCGTCGTGATATCCGGACAGGAAAACATGAGCGGTGACGATAATTATAATTTCGTCGAGGGAGGCATTTTCCTGAAGGTAGAGGGGCCGCCGCCCGGTCTTAAGCGACTCGATATGTTCGATACCGACGACGAAAGCCAGTGGGGTTGGGCTGTTACCTCCGGTGCAAGAAAATTCACCTGGGCCGGCGCTGATTTTGGATTTGAGGGATTCCGGGGTGCGGCTGGCTGGGGTTCTCCTGCATACGTCTTCGCTCAAATTGACGAAGAACCCATCAGTGCAAATGATTTGAAGGCAGTAGAGGTAAGGCTTGCGACTGTTGACGCCGATGGAAATTACGATCCGAACCATCCGAACGTTTCCTTCGGATATCGCTACGGACGAGCGTTCAACATCGACCCGGTACATCCGGAATTTGCTCCCTACATCGTAAACCCCAGTGGGGGGTACGCATATCAGGATTACACCAAAGGTGTGCCGCTCGCGGTCTACGATATAGATGCCACTCCGCCGCGCCGTCTCGCGGTCGGTCATCTCGAAAATAATCAAGCAGGAGGTATAGTCGACGGTAAGTACTGGCCGGGATTGCATACCGAAGCAGATAATGTCGGAGGTGCCGGTCCGAGAGAGTGGTTATTTGTCTTCGATGCAGATTACAGCGAAACTCCGAATCCGGACTTTGAGGTCGATATACTGACTAATCCGTTGCCGGTCATGTACTTCATAGTCTGGAACAGACATGGCAGTTTCCCGGCCTGGGATGAAAATGATGCGCTTGCATTCTACCCGACGCGGCCGAACACGGAGAACGATGTGTTCGTATATACGCTGCCTGCGGCGGAGAGCGGTTCGGATCTGGAGAATTTCAGCGCCGATCGGGTCAATGTGTTCCCGAACCCGTACTATGCTTTCAATCCTGCCGAGACCAACCGTTTCGTCCGGTTCATAACCTTCAATCATCTGCCGCCGAAAGCGAAGGTGCGGATATTCAATCTCGCGGGACAACTCGTCCGTACGATTGAGAAAGATGACGATTCACAGTTCCTCCGCTGGGATCTGAACAACCAGTTCAACTTCCCGGTGGCGAGCGGTATGTACATCGCTCACCTCGAGCTGACGCTTCCTACGGACGGATCGACGGTCAACAAGATCCTGAAGATCGCGATTATCCAGGAACAAGAAGTGCTTGATGTGTTCTAAATATTGCAGAGCACTCATCTTTCACTACGAATAAAAAAAAGATGAACGAAGGAGAATCAAAAATGAAGCACACGTTATTTCTCTCTACGCTGCTGCTCTGCATTATACTGCTGCTTGCCAGCGGATTTGCAGAAGCGCAAAATAAAAGGACAGGGACTGCTTCGGCTACCCAGCTGCTCGTCCCTGTCGGTTCCCGCGATCTGGCGCTCGGAGGGTCGAGCATAGCAACCTCGGCCGGCGTCGAGGCGATTTACTGGAATCCGGCAGGGCTCGGATACATATCCGGCGATGCCGAAGGCATGTTCTCATCAATGACATATATTGCCGACATCGGCGTGAATTACGGCGCAGCGGGAGTCCAGCTTAGCGGATTCGGAAATCTCGCTCTCAGTATCAAGTCATTCGATTTCGGCGATATACCCCTGACCACCAACGATGATCCGGATGGATTATCGGGACGAACCTACTCACCGACCTATGTAACGGTCGGCTTAAGTTATGCTCGTTCGCTCACCGATGCCATAGCGGCGGGTGGTACGGTCAAGATCATATCCGAGCAGATCGCCCGTGCGAGTGCGACCGGCATTGCATTCGATTTCGGCGTCCAGTACCGCGGTCTGGCCCAGATCCCCGGGTTGAATCTCGGCGTTGCCGTGAAGAATATCGGACCGCAGATGCAATACGACGGGCCGGGTTTATTGCGGAATGCAACAACAAGCGACGGCGATCGTCCTGAGCAGAAATATAAAACGGAAGCGGCGAGCTTCGAACTTCCGTCACTTGTGGAAATCGGCCTCGGCTACGAAGCACGGTTCCAGGATAACATACTCCTGGGCGTTACAGGAGCATTCGCAAATAATAACCTGTATACCGACGAATACAAGATCGGCGGCGAGGTCGGCTATATGATGGAAAATATAAGGCTGTACGGCCGCGTTGGTATGAGCCTTATGCCGCAACTCGATGAAAGCAGCGATAATATCTACGGCGTTACCTTCGGGTTCGGCCTGTTCTATGCTGCGTCGGGGCTCGATATCACGCTCGACTACGCTTTCCGGCAGGTTGAATTGTTCAACGATAATCAGGTCCTGACGGTCAAGTTCGGTTTCTAAGCCGATCGGATAATATCATCATTTGTACTTTACGGAGGGTAGTTCTCCTGCAAGGGAGGACTACCTTTTGTATTTCTAGACGAAAGGATCCATCGGATGTCTCCACGCATGTCGGTCTCTATGGCTGTTTTGATAATTGCCGTATTTTTTCAATTAACCGGGTGGGCGTATACCTCCTCCATTATACCGCAGACGGGACCGCTTGCTGTCAATCAGTTGAGTCTCGACGCTACCGCGAATCTCACGGTGCTGAGCATTTCCCCCGAACCGGGTGCGGAGGATCTTGCTGCGCTCGTTTATCTACGACTGGGGCGGGGAGCGAAGGTTGTATCGGTGTATATTACAAACGGCGAAGGCGATATCCTTCCGGAGAGATCAGCATATCCTCTGGAGATAGCCGTACAAAAAAGAGCTACTGCGGCCAAAGCCATGCAGGAACTGGGTATCGAACCGGTTTTTCTTAATTTCCCTGATATTACCTCAGCATCAGATACCGCTATTGTGAATCAAAAATGGGACAGGGGATCGCTGCAATATGCCCTGATGGAATTGATATCCCGGCATCAACCCGATGCCGTCCTGGTCTCACCTTCGATTACATCTATACCGCAGTATGTGCGGAACATACTTCTTACGGATCTCAGGCAATCGCTGCGCTACATCGGCCGCCCGAAGACGGATGACGATTTCAGGGGAGAGATCGTGTTTACACGATGGGATGTCGAACGCGTTCTGATCCCGTCGGATGGGGAACCGGGAGTCGGAATGCCGGTTGACCGCATCCATCCCATCCTCGGTATCAGTTATGAACAGATCGCATCATCGGTATATCCCGACGCAGGTCGCGAAACTACCGGGAGAACCACCGTTCAAAAATATCTCTATAGAGGATTACGTGAAACCGACACCGCTTTCATCCAGGATCCTCTCATCGATATGCCCTCTGAACTCCCTGTCCGCTTAGAGAATATCGCCGGCTTCATGAAGGAGACGTTGATGCCTTTTGCCCGTGGCGGATCGGTCGACGATAAGGAGCGGCTGCTCAACCGGGTTGTTGTAATTATAGATTCATTGGATCAGAGACTGAGGTACGGCCATCCGTTCCGGGGGAATGAGTACGGGCTGCTGGTGCGATGGAAGCAAATAATCGAAGAATTGCGCGCGGTGCTTATCGGGGCGGAACTTCATTTCTCTCTCAGCGAAACGATACTGTCCGACAGACAGCTTACGTATCTTTCGATAGACTCGATCGCGGGTGTAGCTAATCCCGCGAATGCCGAAATATTTTTTCCCCTCGTGGAACAGGGATGGTTTGTAAATGAATCTCTGCATCGATCCTTTCCCCTGGATATGGAAGAGGAGTACCGGGTCGTAACTCCCCAGTCGCTTACCTATAACTATCCTCCTCTTTTATACGGGTATGATAAACAGGCCTATGCAGAAGAGTTCCTCTTCTATCTTATATACCGGGGTGACCGGAAGGAGGAGAGTTTCATACGCCGGTATTCGACAAGTATATTCTTTACTCCGAGATTCACCGTCGAACCCCTGAACGGGATTGTTCGCGCGGTGGAATTCGATCCCGTGCTTGTGCGGCTTACGAATCATTCACGTGACGGTATCGCCGATCATGTCCGGATCCGGAGTCCGTACGGTATGTCAGATCGAAAATTCTTCCGCCTTGACCGTAAAGGTGCATCTGCAACGGAAGATCTCTATGTAAAGTGGGGTGAGAATCTTCCCGAGGGAGATTACCTTCTTCCCGTGATGATCGGCGCCGATACGGTTGCGATGACGGCAGCCCGAAGTTTTTCAGTAGATACTGCGGAAGACGCACGCATCGCAATAATCGCACGCGACGCGGATGCCGCGGTAGTTCAAGCAGTTAAACGAATCGGAACACAACCCGAGCTGCTGAAGCCGCTCAACTTATCGCCCGCAACCCTTGAAAGCAAAACGGTAGTACTCATCGATCGAACAGGGATGCCGGATGCAGATGAATCGATCGAGCAAGCGAGCTTACTCGCCGGTTACGTTAGAACCGGCGGCAATCTCATTATTCTCTCCCAAGATGCTGCCGCCTGGAATGAAAACCCGATCATCGAGGGTTTCGAACTCGAAAGGTGGAGGGAATACGATGAACATCAACCTATGATTTATGATTCGAGGGACCCCGTGTTCTCTGTTCCGAACCGGATCGTCGGCGAGACATGGGACAACTGGATATTCAGCCGAGCTCCGAATAAGCTTCATCTCGATCCAAACGCAGGCTTCGATATCATCGCAGCGAATGAAATCGACGGAACACCGTTCATCGTCGGAACAAAGTTGGGTGAGGGACGGGTATTGTATCTAAATTTATCCCTCGAACACCAATTGATGAATGTACATCCGGGTGTCCACAGACTGCTCGCGAATATAGTTTCATTGAGCGCGCGTCGCGACGGTCCATGAGCGTTCCCGGACTTCGGCGGGTTGTATATTTCGTTGACTTTTAGGCATAATTTCGGTAATTTTAGCCGATGTTTTATGTTGCCCTGTTCCTCACGCTGTCCCTACAGACACGGAATTGAAGTTTGCATGCTTGAAAGTTACTATCCCATCTTCCTGATGCTTGGCGTAGCCGTTGCGTTCTCCGTTTTCATGCTGTACGCCTCCACCTGGTTCGGTCCGAAACGTCCACATCAAGAGAAATTCACCACCTATGAAAGCGGGATGGAACCGATCGGTCAGGCACGTGACAGGTTCTCCGTAAAATTTTACCTGGTTGGAGTGCTGTTTATTCTCTTCGATATCGAGCTGGTTTTCCTGTTCCCCTATGCGGTGAACTTTTCGGAGCTCGGTTTGTTTGGATTTATAGTTATCTGGGTTTTCCTGATCATCCAGCTGATCGGTTTTATATATGAATGGAAGAAAGGCGCTTTGGAATGGGATTAGAGGATATATTCGGCGAGAGCTTTATTACCTCGAAACTCGATGTCGTGGTGCGGTGGTGTCAGAAAAATTCCGTCTGGCCTATGCCGATGGGAATCTCATGCTGCGCTATTGAGATGATGGCATTTGCGAGCTCGCGATTCGACGTCTCGCGTTTCGGATCGGAAGTATTCAGGTTTTCCCCCCGTCAATCCGACCTCATGATCGTCGCCGGTACGACCACCTACAAGATGGCCCATGTGGTGAGGAAGATATACGATCAGATGCCGGACCCGAAATGGGTTATAGCTATGGGGGTCTGTACCTCGTCGGGCGGAATGTACCGAAGCTATCTGGTTGTGCAGGGGATCGATCAGTTTATTCCGGTCGACGTATACGTCGGCGGCTGTCCTCCGCGGCCCGACAACCTCATCAATGCATTGATGATGATACAGAAGAAGATACAGGAAAAAGGGGATATTGAACATCACCAGTCGCAGCCGTTATTTATCGGTCAACCTACAAAGATTCCGGTGTAATACAGGCGGAGGGTTTTCTCGGACGGCAGGCGGTCGAAAACAGATTGCCGGCCGGAACGGGATAAGCAAAGATATATAATTCTATGATGCAAGAAAAAGCAGTTGAAAAGATAAAAGCTAAATTTTCAAATGCTGTCGGCGAAGTGACGGAATTCCGGAATCAACTGACCGTTCTCGTGGACCTCGGTGCGATTGGAGATGTTTGTCGTTTCCTACGGGATGACGACGATCTCCGATTCGATATGGCCGTCGACGTGATAGGACTCGACCGGAACCCCGATCCGTCCGCATCGGCCAACCGGGGGTATGTCAACGATCCGTTCGACCGCTCGCTCCGTACGATCGACGAGACCTATTCTTCCGATGAGAGATTTGAGGTGTTGTATCAACTGTACTCGACGAAGCACAAGGAATATCTTCGTCTGAAGGTACGCGTTCCTGAACATGGTGTAAAGGTGCCGTCCGTCGTACCTGTATGGCCGTCGGCCGACTGGCATGAGCGGGAAGTATACGATATGTTCGGAATCGAGTTCGAAGGACATCCCGACCTGCGACGCATTTATATGCCGGAATTTTTCGAATACTTCCCGCTGCGTAAGGATTTCCCGTTGCTCGGCATCCCCGGATCGTTACCGCTGCCCGATAAGCAGTGATAAACCCGATACACAGCTCGCGAAAAGAGAACCGCGACGCACCGGAAGGCAAGCCGCCCGAAAAAATACTCCGAATTGACTGTGCATCTCCGCTCGGGAGATACATCTCGAACGGTCGCAGCTATTTTTCTGATTAACCTCTATTGAATATGTCCTTAGACAGCAGACTCGAAAAAAATAGAAGTAAGATTCTGGACACGCTGCTCGATCAGCACACGAGTATCGATACGACGGATCCGCTGGGCTCAGACATGATTCTCAATTTCGGCCCTCAACATCCTGCAACCCACGGCGTATTGAGGCTGTTGCTCAGGCTGGACGGAGAACGGGTCGTGGGGTGTGTTCCCGAAATCGGATATCTGCACCGGGGTTACGAGAAGCTGGCCGAGAATATGACCTACTACGAATATATTCCACATACCGACCGTCTCGACTATCTCTCTCCCCTGGCGAACAACGTATCGTACGCTCTTGCAGTGGAGAAACTTGCTGGCGTAGAAGCCCCGCCGCGGGCGCAATACATACGGACGATCGTATCGGAGCTTGCACGGATATCATCTCACCTGATGGCAACCGGCTCGATGGCAATGGATGTCGGCGCGTTGACGATACTTCTCTGGACATTCCGTGAACGCGAGAAATTATACGACATATTCGAGGTGCTGACCGGCGCGAGATTTACTACAAGCTACTCCCGCATAGGCGGCGTCGCTCAGGATATGACGGACGAGGTCGTCGCGATGATAAGAGAATTCAACGCCTATCTCCCGGAGGCGATCGAGGAATGTGAGCGTCTGCTCAGAAAAAACCGCATATTCATAGAACGGTGCGACGGGATCGGAACGATTTCGGCTGAAGATGCGCTTGCAATGGGATTGACGGGACCGAATCTCAGAGGCTCCGGAGTTGCGCGGGATCTCCGCAGGGATAATCCATACCTTCTCTATAACGAAATTGATTTCGACATCGTCACGCATGAAGGCGGTGACTGTTTGAGCAGATACTATGTCAGGATAGACGAGATGCTTGAGAGCTTAAAAATAGTGACTCAACTGCTCGATAAAATGCCGAAGGGTGAGATACACGCGAATAAGCCGAAAAAGGTGCTTCCGCGGAAAGACAGGATATATAACCGGATGGAGGAGATGATTCACGATTTTATGCTGGTTAATTTCGGAATAGATCCACCACCCGGTGAAATTTATTTCGCCACCGAGAATCCGAAAGGGGAACTCGGCTGGTATATCTGCAGTCGCGGCGGTGGAGTTCCCTGGAGACTCAAGATTCGTTCCCCCTCATTTGTGAATATACAGGCTATTCCGAAGATGTTGAAAAACGCCATGATCTCAGATGTGGTCGCCGTTATCGGGAGCCTCGATCCGGTTATGGGAGAAGCGGATAAATAGCGGTCGCGGTTTCCCGCCGACTGAAATTCAACGGACTACGACGGATAAGCGAAAACACCCAACCAACTATGCTGACCCAACAGAATCAAGAACGATTAGATAGAATCATTTCCCGGTATCCGCATAAACAGGCGGCACTGCTTCCCGCACTGCATATCGCCCAGGAACAGGAAGGATACATCAGCAGGGAAACGATGCAGTACCTGGCAGATTATCTCGGAATTCCCTTCGGCCACGTTCTCGGCGTCGTGACCTTTTATACGATGTACTACGATAAACCGATGGGTCGGTATCATATCCAGGTCTGTACCAACATCAGCTGTCAATTGCTGGGTTCACGGGAAGTTGTGTCCCATATCAGGAAAAAGTGCGGCATCAATGCCGGTGAGACCACCCCGGACGGTAAATTCAGCCTCACCGAGGTAGAATGTCTGGGATCCTGCGGGACGGCACCGATGATGCAAATCAACAACGATTATCATGAAAATCTGACGCAGGATAAAATCGACCGAATTCTGGAATCACTGAAATAATCTGGATATGAGCGAGCAGAACATTAAAATATTACTCCCGGAAATTCGAGATCTTCACAAGATATCGGTTTACGAACGCGAGGGCGGGTACGGAGGGTTGAAAAAAGCGCTCGATCTCAAACCTCACGAGGTAATCGATGAGGTGAAAGGATCCGGATTGCGCGGTAGGGGCGGCGCATGCTTCCCCACGGGTCTTAAATGGACATTCATGCCGAAAGAAACTGAGAAACCGAAATATCTCTGTATCAACGCAGATGAGGGAGAACCCGGGACGTTCAAGGACAGGGCTATACTGGAATTCAATCCGCATAGCCTGGTAGAAGGAACGCTCATCTCATCCTTTGCGCTGGGAGTCAGGACTGCGTACGTCTATATTCGCGGGGAGTATGTCAAGTGGACCCGGATTCTGGAAAAAGCGATCGATGAGGCGTACGAGAAAGGGTATGCAGGAAAGAATATCTGCGGCTCCGAATACTCGATCGATGTCTTCATTCACCGCGGAGCAGGTGCGTACATTTGCGGCGAAGAATCGTCACTTATGAACTCGCTGGAGGGAGAACGGGGATACCCCAGAGTGAAACCGCCGTTCCCCGCACAGTACGGTCTGTGGGGTTGTCCGACGACTGTCAATAATGTGGAGACTATCGCCAATATCCCGACAATCATCATGAAAGGCGCGGAGTGGTACTCGCGGATCGGGTATGAAAAGCATCCCGGAACGCTGCTCTTCGGCGTGAGCGGTCATGTGAATAAGCCCGGAGTATACGAATTGCCGACGGGAGTTTTGCTCACCGATCTGATCTACACATATGCGGGCGGCGTACGGGGAGATAAAAAAATTAAAGCGGTCATACCCGGAGGATCGTCGACACCGTTCCTGCGCGGAGACTCGCTCGAAGGAATACGGATGGACGCCGATTCGCTGAAGGCGGCAGGATCCGCCATCGGTACCGGCGGTGTGATCGTTATGGATGAAGATACGGATCTGGTCGATGTGCTTGAGCGAATCTCGAGATTCTACCACCATGAATCTTGCGGCCAGTGTACACCGTGTAGAGAAGGAACCGGCTGGATGGAGAAGATCATTTCCCGCATCAACCGGGGAGAGGGGATTATGGCAGATCTCGATACCCTCCTTGATGTGGCGAATAATATCGAAGGGAATACTATCTGCGCACTCGGGGATGCCGCTGCCTGGCCCGTCCAGAGTGCACTGCGGCGATTCAGGGATGAATTCGAGGCGAAGATAAAAAATACGGGAACTGCAGCCGCTTAACAGGAACTTATCAGAACTTGCATCGTGTTACTGCTGTTACTTACCCGTTAGAATAACGGTCCATCGCTCAGGGTCCCGGCGTGAATGATCATCAGTGTTATTTTGCGGGAAAAGCATCTTAATTATAATATCAAAGAATGCTTTCTACGTGACGCAGCCGGCAGACACAATGTCCAGGCATATCATCAAACGAAGCTTCCCACCCGCGCTTCTGCTTACCGTCTTTCTAATCTGTATATATACACCGGCCGTTTCGCAGGAGAGTCTTACCGTTTCCATAACCGGGAGGGTTACCGATCAGCAAACCGGAAACCCTCTGCCGAACGTAAACATCTTCATTGTGGGAACGTCGTTCGGCTCCGCGACAGACCAGGATGGCAGGTTTGAGATACGCGGGGTTCCGGCCGGAGAGGCGACCATTGAATTCAGTCACATCGGATTCGTCACCCGTCGCTACACGAGAATCCTGGGGCCCGGCATGACAGTCACGCATAATGTCGCGATGTTCGAACGTCCGATTCCTCTCGAGGAGGTGACCGTTCTGTCGGACAGCGTCAAACTCAAACAACGGCATCCGGGCGACAGTTATGTGATAACGCATGATCAGATACGCGAATCGGGTGTATACAGTTTTGCTCAACTCATCCGATCGTTCGTACCGAGAGCACAGGTGTACGAAGAGGGCTTCGACGTAAGGATAAGCTTCGACCGCAGAGTATCTGCCCTGCAGCGGAATTTCGGAGATCAGAATCCCCTTATTATCATCGATGGAATCCGGATCGGCACCTCGCCGGGAAATCTTATCGGATCGTTGCATCCCGATGAAATACGACATATCGAGGTCATCATCGGTCCCACCGCACTGATATACGGCAGCGAAGCTGCAAATGGCGTGATCATCATTGAGACATTCCCTCCTGCGCAGACTGCGGGCGGATTGTCGGCGTTTTTGCGAATTCTGATCGTCGTCGGCTCCGGTGCACTCCTCTGGTTAGTGCTTTAGAAAAACCGTAACTTATAACATTTGGCCTCGTATCTATCAATATCGATACTCATATCCAGACCACAATCAACAATCAAACCGTGCATATGAATTGTCAACGTTGCGGACACACGAATACCGCAGACAGCAGATACTGTAACCGTTGCGGAAATGCTCTCATAGCCGAAGCTACGGCCCATCCGCTTCCGCTCAAAGCCGAAAGCGCTGGCACTAAATCAATTATTTCCCTTATACTGGGAATACTTTCCATACTCGGGTTCGGATTTCTCACCGGGGTTCCGGCGATGATACTGGCCAAACATGAAGAAGATGAGATTCGAAGGGGAAATTCGTCCGTAGCCGGAGAAACGCTGGCGAAACTCGGTTTCTGGCTGGGTTTGATCGGGACGATTCTCTCCGGTCTTTTTGTGGTATTTATCTTCTTTGCCATCTTTTCTGCGATGAGCCTGCCGTTTTTCTTATCATAGGCAGAGCCGTCCTGCCCGTTCCCGGTATCAAGCTGCCTCGCGGGATTATTATGGAACATTATATGGATTTGGCCGTCTAACAGGTATACTTTGTGAATAAGGACATTCTCGCACATCGTAAGGAAACGCTCCCGTTGCCGCTCAGCAGGGAAGCGACGGCACACTCCGTTCACGATATGAACGACGAGGACCTCGTACGTAGATTTCAGAGCGGAGATAGGGATGCATTCCGGTTGCTGGTGGAGCGAAATCAGGATAGAGTCAGGTCGCTGATATTCTACGTTATCAACCGGACCGACGTGATTGACGATCTCTCACAGGAGATATTCGTCAAGGTCTATAAGGGATTGCAGACTTTCCGCTTCGATTCGAAATTCTACACGTGGTTGTACCGAATCACCATAAATAAATGCCGGGACGAGCTCAGGAGAAAACGCTGGAAGAGGTTCATTCCTTTCAGTTCAATGGATATGCAGGAGGATAGCATCGTCCGGAACGGAGAGTCAGAGACGATTCAGACCGACGGGTTCTCGGACGCGGTCAATGCCGCGTTAATGAAGCTGCCGGATTCTCAGCGCGAGATCATTATCCTCAAAGATATAGAGGACCATACATACGAAGAGATAGCCGAAGTTCTTGAAATTGAAATGGGAACAGTAAAATCCAGATTATCGCGCGCCAGATCTGCGCTTCGTGTAATATTGCAACCGTATCTGCGGGATGAGATATGAAGAACCGGGCCAACTATGAACTATTGATATCAAGTTACATCGACGGGACGTGCAAAGCAGACGAAAAGGAATTTGTCGAGAAGGAGTTGCTTACACAGCCGCAATGGAAGGAATATTACCGGGATCTGATGCGGATCAGGTCTGGTTTACAATCTATCCGTCATCCTTTTCCGCAGAAAAATCTCTGGCCGGCGATAATTCAAAACCTCACAGATCGCGAGACGGGTAATACTGAGCGGCCGGAGGTGATTCCGAGGCGACTCGTCCCAGTGGCGACGGTTCTGGCAATGCTCGTCGTAGGATTCGGTTCGTTTACCGCAGTCAGGAACTGGAACTCAATATCCGAGTATTTCTCCGAGAAGAGGGCATTGGTCGAGGATATCTATGATCAGGGAATCATTGAGGGGGCGCTGCGTCCATTATTCACCGGTCTCACGAACGACGATATGCTGCAGTTCGCTCTCAGCGGGACGCTGACAATACCGGAAGCCGGAGGCCATGCACTGCACATCGACAGCGATTCCCCGGAACAATACGATCTGGAAATTACCGACTCAATCGGGACGGATAGGACACCGTCGTTCGCGGAATTTACCCGCGATCTTGATCTCTCCGATCTGCAGAAGAATAAAATCGACTCTGTATTTGCCATCTTCCGCGACCGTATCGCCCAGAGCGCGTTCATTGTTGAGGATCGGGAGATGATGGTGAGTCCGGATATTGTCGGGCTTGATAAATTCATTCTCGCCTCGGTCGCTCACGAGTTGAAACCCGCCCAGCGCGATAAATTCAACACTATATTATTCAGTTTTAATCCGGAGCTGCACATACCCTCTCAGGAAGTACCGCTACCCACAATAGTTATTTCGAGACAAAGCAGAGCGGGTGAAGCTGCGGGTCATACCGATGTTGTCGCCGGGCACGAACATCCGGCGGCGAAAGCAACGGCACGTCCACCGGCTCCGCCGCGGCCGTTCATCGTTCTGAAATCGGATACGGTCATTACCGGTGAATTTACCATCGCAGCCCCGCAAGCGCCTGATGTCTGGGTATACACCGAATCTAGTCCCGGAAAGTCGGGACATACCGCGGCGTTTATAAATGAGGGGATACGCAATACAAAAATTCGTATATCTCCGTTCACCGGTGAATGGTCCGATAGCCTTTCGCTTCAGATATATGCGCAGATGGAAAATAAATCGAAGCATCCCGGAGAATATCAGCAGACAATCAGGATTGAGACGAAACAGTATCCGCAATCCGATGCCGAATATTTCAGACAACTGCGCGACATTTCGAGAGAGCTGCGCAAACGGTCGGAAATGATGCGGTCGTATGCATATCATTACGCCCTCGTCGATTCCATTCAAAAATCAATTACTTCCGGAGGATTCGAAGACAGTCTTATCCAATATCTCGGTCGAATACAAGACGAGCTCGGCAGGTTCTCCTACGTTCAGCGCGGCGACTTTGTGTTCCCCGAATCCTTGTTCCATGATTTCCACCAACAAGCCCTGCGGAACGATCCTGAATTGCTCCGGAAATTGCACCACTCTCTCGACTCGCTGATCGAACAATCGCCGGGCAGAATCGCACCGGAGAGTCCGCAACCGCCCCCTCCTCCGAGGAGATAAATTTAGTCGAGAGTACCTCTACACTCCGATAGTTACCTTTCGCATGGATACATCCGAAATCACTCTTCGACCGTTGCATACCCGTCGGTATATGCACGGCAATTAAAACGAATCACATGCTTGTCCGGTAACTTTGTCCGGGTAGTATCCGTTATACTTCACTCCATTTTCTGATTATAAGCGTAGATATCGGCATGACTCCGTGATCACTATGCAGCGGCCGGTTTTTTGGGGGAAACTCCGGTTGATTTTCGTCCACCATATCGCTACATTATTTTTTCGGAAAATATCTTCACGGTACGCTCACTTGGAACACATCTCGGTTAAAATTAAACGAAGCGGCAGCGGTACTGCCGATATTCCGATTCCGGAGTATTCGACCGATGGATCGGCGGGGATGGATATTCACGCAGCAGTGGAAGAGGATCAGGTCATAGCCCCCGGAGAGTCGGCATTGATACCGACCGGTTTTATAATTGAGTTGCCGGCTGGCTATGAGGCCCAGATCAGACCGCGAAGCGGATTGGCGGTGAAACACAGCATTGGAATTCTCAACTCTCCCGGGACTATCGACTCGGACTACCGGGGTGAAGTGAAAATAATCCTCGTCAATTTCGGGAAGGAACCGTTTACGATTCATCGCGGGGATCGCATTGCGCAGATGGTTGTCTCTACATACGCACGAGTGGATTGGGTAGAATCATCCGCCGTCGATAACACGGACCGTGGGGCCGGGGGATTCGGCCATACAGGAAGCAGATAGCATTCCGATCAATGACAAAACAGAAACGTACGACCAAGCCGTCACCATCCGGTAAAACGGAGCAAACCGTGCATTCAAATGCGTATTCGGGAATTGCTCCGTATCAACTTACGATTCTGCTCGTTGCTTCTCTTCTCCTCCTTTTTTTGTTCCTCTATACCGTTGAATCGGTCATCTCGCCGTTCCTTGTGCTCGGCATGATAATATTCATCCTCTATCCCGTTCGGAAAGAAACGGTTCCGAGGCGTATGATCTGGGTTAGCATACTCCTCTTTATTTTTTGGTTCGCCTATACTTTGATCGGGATACTGATACCGTTCATTATCTCTTTCGGCCTGGCGTATATTGTAAACCCGTATGTAGACAAGTTCGAGCGAAAAGGAGTACCGCGATGGGTCAGCTCGCTGACGGTGCTTTTGTCGATCATCGGTTTTATCGTAGCATCGATTACGCTGCTCATGCCGCTCGTACTTGAACAATTTAACGATCTGATTGTAAACATAACGTCCGCGCTCGGAGCCGTCGGGGTATGGTTGCGGGAGGGTAAGCTGATCGAATGGCTGGCTGCCCGCGGGATTCCGACCGACTATCTCGACGAGCTTTTCGAAAAGGAGATTATCCCGAAACTTGAGGATGTGACCGTCCTGTTCGTTGAAGGTGCATTGAACATATTGATCGGCTTGTCGGGATGGATCACACAATTGATCAATATCGTCATCGTACCGTTCCTCACCTTCTATCTGATCAAGGATTTTCCCGCCGTGAAGCGGCGGGTACGGCTGCTATTTCCGGAGGAAGTCCAGCCCGACATCGTTTATTATTACCATAAAATCGATGCGCTGTTAGGCAGGTATGTCCGCGGATATATAATTCTGGCTTCGATAAACGGCCTCCTCGCAGGCTTCCTGTTCTGGATATTCGGTATCAAGTATCCGGTTGTACTGGGTGTCCTGACCGCCCTTCTCGATTTCATCCCGTATTTCGGACTCGTGGTAACGATGCTCATTGCAGCAATTGTCGCATTCATCTCGGAACCTCCCATCCTGCTCAGGGTTCTCTCCGCCGTTATGAGCATAGGTGCATTGGCGGTGTTGGAAAATTACGTTCTTGCTCCCTTCATTCTCGGCAAGCCGATCGGAATGCATCCGGTCTTGCTCATACTGTGTCTCCTCGTATTCGGTTTCTTCCTCGGATTCGTGGGACTTCTTATCGCATTGCCGACGACTGCGATCATCATTCTGTTTGTCAAGGAATGGGATCTCAGGCGCCGTGAGAAAATGGGGAGTCCGATGATCGATTACCGTTCGTGATCCTTCGCCATGCCGGGGAAATTATATCTCATATCGACACATATCGGTAATCCCGATGATATCAGTCTGCGCGCACTGAAGATACTGAAATCCGCCGATATTCTTGTTTGTGAAGAGATGAAGATCGGACGAAGGCTGCTTGCCGCGTATCAAATCAATCGGGATATCAGATCGCTCAATGAACACAATGAAACCGAGGAGACCGAACATCTGCTCGGAGAACTGGAAGACAATAAAGATGTCGCACTTTTTTCCGATGCCGGTACTCCGCTGTTTGCGGATCCGGGAACGGATTTGGTCAGAAGATGCATCGAGCGATCCATACCGGTGACCGCCGTGCCGGGAGCGAATGCACTCCTGCCGGCGCTTCAGCTTTCCGGTATCCCGCTGCGGTCATTTGTCTTTGCCGGGTGGCTCTCACCGAAGAGGGAGATCAGGATCACAGAGCTGGATCGATTGAAAGCCGAACCCCGTCCGGTAGTGATTCTCGAAGCTCCTTACCGCCTTATACCCCTGCTGCGCGATGTCGGCAAATCGTTCGGCCCCCACCGGAAGGCTGTTATTGCATTCGACCTCACAACGGAGAATGAGACGATTTATCGCGATACAACCGGAAATTTATATGCGGAGTTCGAGAGAAACCCGCGAAAGGGAGAATTTGTTCTGATACTTGAGGGTAACAGAGGCGGATTGTAATTAACTCAATCTATCGTTATATTTTACCTATGAAAATCGATCAATCAACAGTAACTGCGCCTGAATTGTACGGCTATCATTGGCTGAACGGGGAACCGAGATCGATATACGGGCTGAGGGGGAGCGTCATACTTCTCTATTTTTGGGAGTATTGCTGCATCAAGTCGATACGCATGCTCCCCTACGTCTCCGAGCTGCTCGAAAGATATCGCCAGTCCGGTCTCATTGTCATCGGAATCCATGTCCCGTCGTATGCTTTTAACCGGTCACCGGAATCGGTCGAACCGGAACTGCGATCCAGGGAGATAGATTTTCCCGTTGTCCTCGACAATGATCGTTCCATCGCCGAAGCCTATCGTATCGAGGAAATACCCAGCTTAATTCTCATCGACGGAGCGGGGAATATACGGCTCCGGCTCTCGGGCCGCGGTAAACAGAATATTCTCGAGAGACATATTCAGCAGTCGCTGTATGAAAGCGGCAACCGCGAAGATTATCCGCTTCCGATGGAGGCGTTCCGTCCCGAAGAATTCCCCGGAGTACGGTGCGACCGTGAAACGCCGCAAATCTTATTCGGATACGGAAAAGGATTTCTGGGTAATAAAGAAGGCTTCAATCCGGAATCGACCTACGCCTTTGAAGACCCGGGGTATTATCTTCAGGGGAGATATTATCTAAACGGTATATGGCAAAGCGGAAGAAATTCGATGACCGTGGAGAATCGGGAGGAGAGCCGCGGCTATATCGTCGTTCAATACGAAGCCCGTGAAGTCTTCGGTGTCATCGGACGTTCCGGAAACCAGGCTGTCCACCTGGAGATCACACAGGACGGCGTTTGTCTCACCGAAGCAAACAGGGGCGAGGATGTTTCTATTACCCCCGGGGGAACGAGTATGATCATACCGGGCGAACCCCGTCTGATGAATCTCGTGCAAAACGGAGAATCGTCCGAACATATTCTAAAAATTTCCTCGATCTTCGGGGATGCCGAGTTTTTCTCACTCACTTTTATACCGGGAGTGATGCCGGAGCTCTTAAGCCGCAACTGATCCGCCTCCCCGCCGGGTCCCGGTTATCGAATCTGAAATTCATCTCTTATACAACATATGGAATCGGTCTTCGAACAGCTAAGAAATATTCTGTCTGAACGTATCCTTGTACTCGACGGTGCAATGGGAACTATGATTCAACGGCATAAACTTTCCGAGCGGGATTATCGCGGAGCGAGATTTGCCGGACACCGAATCGACCTGACCGGAAATAGCGATATCCTCTGTCTTACCCAACCCGGTATCATCATGGATATCCACAGAGAGTACCTGGCTGCGGGGGCCGATATCATCGAAACCAATACATTCACGGCTAGCTCGATTTCACAGGCGGATTACGGTACGGAGGAATACGTTTATGAAATAAATTTCGAAGCGGCCCGGTTGGCCCGGGATGCAGTCCGCGAATATACGGGGAAAAATCCTTCCAAACCCAGATTTGCCGCCGGCGCCCTCGGTCCCATGAATAAATCCGCATCGATATCTCCCGACGTGAACGACCCGGGCAAACGCGGCGTATCATTTGATGAGATCGCGCGTGCCTACTACCGTCAGGTGGAGGGGCTGGTGGACGGAGGCGTGGATATTCTTCTCGTTGAAACAATTTTCGATACGCTGAATGCGAAGGCGGCCATTTATGCGATCGGAGAATTTTTCGAGAAATCAGGCAAGGAATTCCCGGTTATGATATCGGGAACGATCGTCGATCAGAGCGGCCGCACGCTGTCGGGCCAAACTACCGAGGCTTTTTGGATTTCGGTCAAACATGCACCTTCGATGCTCAGCGTAGGATTGAACTGCGCACTCGGTGCCAAACAGATGCGACCGTATCTCGAAGAACTCTCGTCACTTGCGCCTGTTTTTATCAGCGTCTATCCGAATGCGGGACTGCCGGACGAGTTCGGCGAGTATCGCGAATCTCCGGAGAATATGGCCGCGCAACTCGATGACTTTGCCTCCCGCGGATTCGTCAATCTGGTCGGCGGATGCTGCGGATCTACGCCCGATCATATCAAACTGATCGCCGAGGTAGCCGCGGCGCATCCGCCGCGGAAGATTCCGACCGTCGAATCCTACCTCCGGCTGAGCGGATTGGAACCGCTTGCGGTGAGACCGGAGACTAATTTTGTCAACATCGGCGAACGGACGAATGTAACCGGTTCGAGAAAATTCGCACGACTGATTCTCGAAGACCGATATGAGGACGCGTTAAGCGTTGCCAAGCAACAGGTCGAAGGGGGAGCGCAGATCCTGGACGTCAATATGGACGAAGGACTGCTCGATTCAGAAAAAGCCATTACCAGATTCCTGAATCTGATCGCGTCAGATCCGGATATCGCCCGGCTTCCGATCATGGTCGACTCGTCGAAATGGACCGTGCTGGAAGCCGGATTGAAATGCCTCCAGGGAAAAGGTATAGTGAATTCGATCAGCTTGAAAGAGGGGGAGGAAGTTTTCAAGCAACAAGCGCGGAAAGTGCTACTGTACGGAGCGGCGGTCATCGTCATGGCATTCGATGAGCAGGGTCAGGCGGATACGCTCGACAGGCGGATCGGGATCGCTCGGCGGGCATACCGGATACTGACCGAGGAAGTCGGCTTTCAACCTCAGGATATTATCTTCGATCCGAACATCCTCACGGTCGCCACCGGCATTGCCGAGCATAACAACTATGCGGTGGATTTCATAGAGGCAACGCGCTGGATAAAACAGAATCTTCCCCATGCGAAGGTGAGCGGCGGAGTCAGCAACATCTCGTTCTCGTTCAGGGGAAACGATGCGGTCCGTGAAGCTATGCATTCCGCATTTCTCTATCATGCAATCAAAGCCGGACTCGATATGGGAATCGTCAATGCGGGTCAGCTTGAGGTCTATGAGGAAATCCCGAAGGATCTACTCGAGCTCGTCGAAGACGTTCTGCTGAACCGTCGCGATGATTCGACGGAACGGCTTATCGAATACGCCGAGAAAGTCAAACAGAAGGAGAAAGGCGCCGTCAAAGTCGACGCATGGCGCGAGAATCCGGTTGAGGAGAGACTCAAACATGCGCTCATCAAAGGGATCGTCGAATATATCGATCATGATGCCGAGGAGGCGAGGCAGAAGCTGCGTTCTCCGCTGAAGGTGATCGAAGGTCCGTTGATGGACGGAATGAACGTCGTCGGGGATCTCTTCGGCGCAGGTAAAATGTTCCTTCCGCAGGTTGTGAAAAGTGCACGGGTAATGAAGAAAGCCGTAGCCTATCTCGTTCCGTACCTCGACGAGGAGAAGGCAGCGTCGAATAATACCGACGAGGCGGGGAGAATTCTGCTTGCGACCGTCAAGGGCGACGTACATGATATCGGAAAGAATATCGTCGGGGTCGTGCTCGGATGCAACAATTATGAAGTCATCGATCTGGGGGTCATGGCTCCCGCGGAAAAGATTCTCGAAGCGGCGATTGAACTTAGGGCGGATATCATAGGCCTGAGCGGACTCATTACGCCGTCGCTCGATGAAATGGTGCACGTTGCAAAGATCATGGAAGAACGGGGTTTTACAACGCCGCTCCTAATCGGGGGTGCGACGACGTCGCGAGTCCACACTGCAGTGAAGATTGCTCCGGCCTATTCCGGTCCCGTAATCCATGTGCTCGACGCTTCCCAGAGCGTTCCGGTGGTCAGCAATCTGTTGAATAGGCAAATGCGCGATTCCTACGCCCGTCAGGTTCGGGAAAAATATATATCTATTCATGACGATCACCGCCGCCGTCGAACCGCGAAGAAGCATCTTCCGCTCACAGACGCCAGGCGGAAACGACTGCGGATCGATTGGCATAAATTCCGGCCGGTTAGACCGAATTCTCCCGGTTTAACCGTTCTCAAAGAGTATCCGATCGAAATTCTCCGGAAGTTTATAGACTGGACGCCGTTCTTCAGAACCTGGGAATTGAAGGGTAAATACCCAGAGATTCTAAGCGATCCTGTTGTCGGTCCGGAAGCGAAGAAATTGTACGATGATGCTCAGGCAATGCTCGATCTATTCATAGAAAAAGCTCCGGTCAAGGCGCATGGAGTCGTCGGTTTGTATCCGGCAAACTCCGTCGCCTGCGACGATATTGAAGTATACGCGGAGGATTCCAGGAAAGGCGTACTCGCGACACTCCATACGCTCCGCCAGCAGGCTGAGAAGACAGGGGAGGCGCCGAATCTTGCACTGGCAGATTTTCTCGCTCCGCGCGAAAGCGGCGTCGGCGATTATATCGGGGCGTTCGCCGTGACGAGCGGAATAGGCGTCGAGGAACTTGTCCGCCACTATGAGAGCGAGCACGACGACTACAGCGCCATTCTCGTAAAAGCGCTCGCCGACCGGCTCGCAGAAGCCTTCGCCGAACATCTGCATGCAAAAGTCAGGAAGGAAATCTGGGGGTATGCGCCGGATGAAGTACTTTCGAACGATGAGCTGATCAAAGAACGATATACCGGTATACGACCAGCGCCCGGCTATCCGGCTCAACCCGATCATACCGAGAAACTTATAATCTTCGAATTGCTCGACGCAGAGCGGAACGCCTGCATCACGCTGACCGAGAATCTGGCGATGCTTCCTGCCGCTTCGGTGAGCGGATTGTACTTCGCCCATCCCGAGTCGAAATACTTCAATGTCGGGAAGATCGGGAAAGATCAGATACTAGATTATCACAAGAGAAAGGGAATGAGCGTCACTGAGACGGAGCGGTGGCTTCGCCCGATCCTCGGCTATGATGAGGGAGAATGATTGAAACCGCACGAGGACATGCTTGAAGGCGTAGATCGTTTCAACAGGGGAGAATTCTTCGAAGCCCATGATTTCTTTGAAGAACTTTGGATGGAGGAATCGAACACCGGCGACGAGACCTTCTACCGAACGCTCATCCATGCATCGGTCGGATGCTATCATTTGCGGAACAAGAATTTCCGCGGGGCTAAAAGTCAGTTTCTTAAATGTCTCGGAAGGCTCGGGCAGCTCGAAGAATCCGATCGGCGTATTCGATTCGATCTGTTGCGTCGCGATATCGAGGCCATGGCCGGAATTGCCGAGGAAGTGCTGCATGGACGTCTTGAACCGACAGCGGAGTACGATCTCCCGAAGCTCATATTAGTGGAGGAGTAAAGCGGAATATTTTATCGATGAAGATAGGATCTTATAAACTATACCCGGTATCCGCCGGAAAGTTCGCGCTCGACGGAGGAGCTATGTTCGGAATTATTCCGAAGCCGCTCTGGTCGAAAACGAATCCGCCCGACGATATGAACCGCATCGCCCTTGCAATGCGGTGCCTCCTGCTCAAGAGCGATAAACGGATTGTGCTTATCGATAACGGCGCGGGCAACAAGTATTCGGAGAAACAGAAGAAAATCTACACTCTCGGCGATCCGCTTGCCGATCTCGATCGTGATCTCATGAGGGCCGGAGTGACCCGCGAAGCGGTCACCGATCTTATTCTGACTCATCTGCACTTCGATCATGCCGGTGGTACTACATCCCGGAACGGTACGGAAATAGTATTGAATTTCCCGAACGCGCGTCATTACATACAAAAATCGCATTGGGAGCACGCTCTCAATCCTACCGAACGGGACAAGGGGAGTTTCATGAAGGACGATTATGAAATCCTGGGATCATCTCCGCTTCTGGAATTACTTGACGGTCCCGGAGAGCTCTTTCCCGGCCTAAGTCTGCTCCTGACGGACGGACATACGACCTCGCAGCAATTGCCGCTGATCTCGGACGGAACAGCGAGTGTCTTGTTCTGCGGCGATCTTGTTCCGACGGTTTCTCATCTTCCCTTCGTATATATGATGGGATACGACATCCGTCCGTTGTTTACCCTCGCGGATAAAAAAAGATACCTTAAGCAGGCGTTCGATGAGAAGTGGATACTGTTTTTCGAACACGATCCGGAAACGGTAGCAGGCGAACTGATCCAGACCGATAAGGGCTTCTCTCTCGGCGAACGGAGGGATTTTCGGAATGAGGACGGTTGACGATTACCATCGGGATCTCCCGTGCCCGCGGTTCTTCGGAGGAGGTCCGGCATGACGGCAAGCATGAAGGATGCAATCCGGGAAAAGGCACATGCTATCGGTTTCGATCTCGTCGGTGTTGCTCCCGCAGAGCCGCTCCTGGAAGAAGGAATGCGGCTAGCCGAATGGCTGACGCGGGGGTATCATGCGACGATGGTTTGGATGGCCAGGAATACTGAGCGGAGAATCGATCCCCGTACGATCGTGCCCGGTGCACGTTCTGTCATTTCCCTTGGCATCAATTATTATTCACCCGATACCATGACCGGTGAAGACGACCGGGGGAAAATCTCGCGGTATGCTTGGGGAGATGACTACCATCTGATTGTCGGAAAGAAGCTTGCCGAGCTCTGGGAGTACCTGGTCTCGTTGGAACCGGATATCCGCGGAAAGTATTACGTCGATACCGGACCGGTGATGGACAAGGTCTGGGCAGAGAAGGCGGGTTTGGGTTGGATCGGGAAGCATACCAACCTCATTTCGCAGGAATTCGGGTCGTGGCTCTTTCTTGGTGAGATTATTTCCACGCTTGAGATGGAATATGATATCCCCGGCCAGGACCACTGCGGAACCTGCCGCCGTTGTATCGATGCCTGTCCGACGAATGCGATCGTCGACGAGTATGTGGTCGACTCAAACCGATGCCTTTCGTACATTACCATCGAGCACCGGGAGGATTTCCCGGCGGAGCTGAAACCCTCAACCGATGGATGGATTTACGGTTGCGATATATGCCAGGATGTGTGTCCCTGGAACAGTAAATTTTCGCGCCCGACAGCCATCGACGGATTCAAACCCCGGCAGGAAAATTTAAATCCGATTCTTGAAGAAATCGTCCGAATGACGCAAGAGGACTTCAGCAAGAGGTTTAGAAATAGTCCGATCAAGCGAACAAAATTGGCAGGATTGCGACGGAACGCCGAAGCAGTGAAGGAAGGGAAGGAATCAAAATGAATCCTTTTTCTCTTAAAAGCATCTTATAATCTAATGTCACGCAAAACACTCCTTACGCGGAAATAATTCTAAATTCGAATCTCGAAATTCGATAAAAATCCATATACCATAATTCATATTCAGCAAACTTCTCCTTTATCGCCATTTTAAACATTTGGATTTTCAATCATTGGTTAATCTTGCGAAATATCAGTAATAAATTTATACTGATCATGTCGAAATCAATCTATGGATTGGCTGTCGCGATTCGAGTCTTGCCATTGGCGACAATATAACCGGAGTATATCGTTGAGGTAGCGAATAATAGGACATCAGTCCGAATCCTGTGGACGTTTGTATTCCCTAAAGTCAATTGAAAATCAGGAGTACCCGATGGATGAGAAACATGCGAAAGTGATAATTATAGGTTCAGGCCCGGCCGGATTTACCGCAGGGTTATACGCCGCACGGGCAAACATGTCGCCGATAATCTTCGAGGGATCGCAGCCGGGCGGGCAGTTGACGATTACGACAGATGTCGAGAACTTTCCCGGTTTTCCCGAAGGGATAATGGGACCGGAAATGATGGAGTTGTTCAGAAAGCAGAGCCACCGGTTCGGCGCCAGGAGCGTGTACCGGGAGGTAACCGGTGTGGATTTTTCGAAGCGGCCCTTCACGCTCGACGCCGACGGTGAAACCTACACGGCGGATTCGGTTATTATCGCGACGGGCGCGAGCGCAAAACTGATGGAATTTCCGAATCTCAAAAAATATTTCGGGTACGGCATTTCTGCGTGCGCTACCTGCGATGGATTCTTTTTTAAGGACCAGGACGTGGCGGTGATCGGAGGAGGAGACAGCGCAATGGAGGAAGCCACCTTCCTGACAAAATTTGCCAAAAGTGTAACAGTTATTCACCGCCGCGATGAGCTCAGGGCATCGAAGATAATGCAGGAGCGTGCATTTAAAAATCCGAAAATCGAATTTCTTTGGAATACGGTTGTCGAGGGTGTCGATGGCGAACAGAAGAACGGACATCCTTCGCTGACACAGATCAAACTCAGAGATCTGACTTCCGATGAAGTGGTTATGCGAGAGTTTACCGGTCTATTCTTTGCCATTGGACATACGCCGAATACCTCGATCTTCGAGGGGCAGATCGATCTTGACAGCAAAGGCTATATCGTTACCGAGCCGAAAAGTACCCGGACTAATATCCCCGGTGTGTTTGCGTGCGGAGATGCCCAGGATAGCTACTACCGGCAGGCGATCACGGCAGCCGGATCCGGGTGCATGGCGGCGATCGATGCGGAGCGGTGGCTGGAGGCGAACCATTAGACTTCAGTCGATTTCGATTCAATTGATAAATATTTTATGTTGTTCATAGATTATTATACGCGACCAGGGACGTCGCGCCTCGCTGAGGCGCAATGATGTTTGGTTGTTATGTGCTTGCTACCAATATCGCACGCCTACGGCGTGCTTTTTGTCTACGAGAATCTCATTCCGTTCAGTGAATTATCATCGGATCATCCTACAAAGTTCTCTCAGCGACGCAACCCGTATACAGAGCAGATAATTCTGATTGCCATTCACGCCGTAGGCGTGAAATGTTGGTTGCATATTAATTTCCATTAATCGAGGCACCTCGGAGAGGTGCAATAATTGTTTCCCTGCATATCAAAAAACCATTAACCAATCTACAACAATGTTGCGCCTCGCTGAGGCGCAACGACGTTTGGCTGTTATGTGCTCGCTACCAATATCGCACGCCTACGGCGTGCTTTTTTAACAGCAACCACTCACTCTCTATTGAAAATAACCATCGGGTCGACGCGTCAAACCCTCGATCCGCCTCGACTGGTTTATAGACCGGATAATCCTGATTGCCATTCACGCCGTAGGCGTGAAATGTTGGTAGCATATCAATTTCCATTAATCGAGGCACCTCGGAGAGGTGCGATAACAGAATACATGTCAATCAAAGAATTCAAACAAATATTTATCCTCATATTCTATCTGATAACGTTTTAATAATTCATTGACAAACGTTAATCAATCGGTTTTGAAGGATGGTTGAATTAATGATCTTCTGTACCGGACTGCGAAAACCAGTTGAATATAATATGGGTGTATTTGTTCGCCATTATCCTCCTCCCACAAGAAACCCCGATGATCTAGATAACTTAACAATTCTCTGTTAGTATACAGAATTCATATACACTGAAGCTTTAACTCTTTACCTTAACCCCGTTTATAGTTGACATTGGATAAATGTTTTCTTATAATTGATTGAAATTAAATAAGTTACACGGGAATCATATATTATGGCACTATCAAAATCGGGAAAAGTAGCCCTTGGGATTGTCGGGGGCATTTTTATTTTATTCGTTGTATTCTGGGTCGTTATTATTATTGTTCTTGTTCGGCCTTCTGACGACGGAATACGGATTTCTCGCGGGAACAACATAGCGGTAGTGGAAATTACCGGTGTTATCATCGAATCTGAGTCCGTCGTGCGGCAGCTGAAGCGATACTCCGACAGTAAAAATATCGGTGCAATAGTACTCAGGGTCGATTCACCCGGCGGTGGAGTAGCGCCGAGTCAGGAAATTTACGAGGAAGTGAAACGCGTTGTAGATAAAGACAAACCCGTAATCGTTTCCATGGGGTCCGTGGCAGCGAGCGGAGGATATTATATTTCTCTTCCGGCAACCAGAATCGTAGCAAATCCGGGCACAATCACCGGTAGTATCGGTGTTATTTCTCAGTTCATCCATGTGCAGGAACTCTTTGACAAGATCGGCGTCGATGTCACCACGATAAAAAGCGGACGCTATAAGGATAGCGGATCCATGTACCGGTCGATGGAATCGTTCGAGCGCGAATACTGGCAGGTCATCATGGACGATGTCTACGAACAGTTTGTCACGGCGGTTGCGGCATCACGTCATCTCGACCTTAATGAGGTATACAGTCTTGCTGAAGGCAGGATATATACAGGACGGCAGGCGTTCGAAATAGGTATGATCGATACGCTTGGTACGTATGAGGATGCAATTCGGATTGCAGCCGACATCGCGGGAATCGAGGGAGATCCAACGGTCGTACAGGAGCGGCCACGGAGAACAATTTGGGATTCATTCCTGAACTCAATGGCAGGAGACCTTACCGGCGTAAGAGATGCATTCCTGAAATTACCCGCGGTGCAATACCGTATGTCCGAACCGGGTGCGCGGTAAAGAGATAAAACTGCGGATTCGGAATTCCAGATAACCGAACGTTGATCAAATCTTTTAAGCATTCATTATCGCAGGAGTAACGCCTTGACAAAAGCAGATATTGTCGATCATATCGCGTCCGCGACCGGCTTAACCAAAGTGGAGACTGAAGCGGTTGTGGATGGCTTTATCTCGACCGTGATTGAGGCTCTCAAGGAGGGGAATAATATCGAGATACGCGGTTTCGGCAGCTTTAAAGTAAAAAAGCGGAAAAGTAGAATTGCGCGAAATCCGAGAACCGGAGAGCAGGTGATCGTTGACGAGCACTATGTCCCGTTGTTTAAAGTATCGAAAGATCTGAAAAATGCGGTCAATGAAAATATGAAGCGTAAAGAACAACTGACCGCCTGATCTCCGCGTATAGTTACAGAGAATGTGAGGGAGATGTTGTATGAAACCTAAACTGGTATGTGCAAAATGTGCATCCGATATTACAAAGGACGATAAGTTCTGCCCTTCATGCGGCCAGAAGATAGATTGGGATTATCAGGTTGAATCTAAATCTGAGAAAAAAGGAGCTGAATCTGAAGGATCCACCGAGCCGCAGAGCCTCCGGCTGGTATGCGATGTGTGCGGGTATGAAAATGCGGGTGGACAATTCTGTGAAAGCTGCGGTGCGCGTTTAATCGTCGGAACCGTTAAGCCCCAACGCAGAGGAAAAGCATCCAAAGGAGATAAAAGCAGAAAAGCAAGAGGGGGGCAGGTAATGCCGGCTTCCGCGGGTGGAGTGATTACAGCAGGTGTCGGCATATTGCTGATCGGCGCTCTGGCCTATATTTTCGTCATCAACCGAAACTCCTCGAATGAGCATGTCCACACCACACCTTCCGCCCCCGACCAGCAGATGGTCATGCGGGAAATCGACAGGCTCGCTCATGAACTCGAACATGATCCCGACAATACCGACATCCTCCTCGGGCTTGCGAACCTTTACCACGATGTCAGGGATTATCCCAAAGCCATAGCCCATTATGAGAGGTACGTTTCAAAGAATCCGTCGAATCCCGACGCGAGAGTAGATCTGGGTATTTGTTTCTTCGAAGCGAACCAACCGGATCGTGCGGTCGAAACGGTGCGTAAAGTCACCGAGGATTTCCCCGGGCATCAACTGGCCGCTTTCAATCTGGGTATTATTTTCCTGAACCTCGGCGAGCTTGATAACGCGAACGGCTATTTTAAACGGGCCGCGGAGATCAATCCCGATAACGAGACGGGTCAGCGCGCACGGCGCATCGTCGAGGAACATTCATTCTGAATCATATAATTTAACGTAAGGAGATCTGTATGCCAAGCGGGAAAAAGCGATTGCGGAAAAAAATGGCAACGCACAAACGTAAGAAGAGAAGAAAGAGGGATCGTCACAAGAAAAAGAAATAGCAGTATCTGGATTATAGATGATGTGCTTTAGAACCGGCCCCTTCATCATATCGTTACGGATGAAGCGGCCGGTCGATTAATTCCGTTCGGATTTGTATGAAGCGATCATACCTGTATACGCTATCCCTTACTCTGCTGTGCCTCCTCCTCGTCGAAACCCTTGCTGCCTGGGGATTTCGCTCGCATCGAAACATCAATGCTGCGGCGATCGACGGCTTACCGGAACCGCTCAAGTCGTTCTTTCAGACACATCGTGAATTCATTGTCGATCAATCCGTAGCGCCGGATTTACGGCGGAGAGATGATCCTGCCGAGGGACCGAACCACTACATCAATTTCGAGAGATTCGGAACGTACCTGTTTCCGGAATTTCCGGTCGATTTCGATGAGGCAGTCTCAATGTACGACATCGAAAGATTATCGGAATCCGGTCTGATCATATGGCGTATCGGAGATTGGTACGACAGTCTCACTTCTGCATTTCGAAACGGGGACATCGATAGGATTCTGTTCTTCGCGTCGGATCTCGGCCATTATCTTGCCGATCTGCACATGCCGTTGCATACCACTATAAACCATGACGGCCAGGCGACAAGTCAGCGAGGTATTCACAGGAGGTTCGAGACCGATCTTCCTGAGCGGTTCGATTCATCTTATGTATGGGAGCTTCCCTCCTACGAAATGATTGAAAATCCAAGGCAAACTGCGTTTGAAATAGGTTTGGAGTCGTTCGGCCTGATCGAAAGAATATACCAATCCGATCTGGCAACGCGCGAAGGAATAGCGGAGGACCTGCTTTTTCGGGCCGAGCAGAAGGAAGGGCGTACGGTATACATTTACTACGATATCTATTTCCTGCGTTTTTATGAGGCGCTCGACGGAATGGTTGAAGACCGCCTCGGAATATCGGCACGACGTTTACGCGATTACTGGTGCTCGGCGTGGGTGCGCGCAGGAAAAACCCGTATTTAATTGACCGTTCGGTCAACTGCACATCTTGATTTTTGAACAGATTTTTATATTTTAGATATATTATTCATTGTCTCGGTGAGCGAATGAATACTTCGGCAAGCTCACTTTGATCTCACCCCACCGGGATACTTCACATTGAGCGAGACGAAACTCAATTGCCACAATACGGACGATGAATAGTTCAAATAACTACTCAGCAATACATGCTATTATCGAAAGGAAGGTACCCTATGTCAAACGAAGGCGGAAGTGTAAAAGGATTCTTGTTGGGTCTGATAGCGGGCGGAGCGATCGGTGCCGCACTTGCCTTACTGTATGCACCCAAGAGCGGTCGGGAACTGCGCGGCGATATCAAGAAACGGACCGATGAAATGGTCGGGGATGCCGAAGAATATATCCAAAACGCGCGGAGTAAAGCGGTTGATCTGATTAACGACGGCAAACAACGCGCCGATCATCTTATCGCCGATGCGAAAAAACGCGCTGAAGACCTGCTTCACGATGCGGAACGGGTTCTGTCGGGCGCGAAGGAAAAAGCCAGCGGACTCACCGGTGAGGGTGAAAAATTAAAAGATGCGGTGAAAGCCGGCGTCACTGCCTACCGTGATGAGCGGTCCAAAGGCAAGTAATATATGTGTATGAGCATCTTGAGGTAAGTTAAATCATACGCCGGTTCTCCGATGGCAGGATTTTGGGAACCGGCTTTTCTATTTTACGAATAGATACTCATCGGAGCAATAATTGTGGAATTCTCTCTTGTAGTCAACATTTCGATCGTCATAGGATTTTTATCCTTCTCGGCGCTCTGCATTTATTTCATAGTATTTCTATCCCGGCTTCGCGAATCTCTCTCAAATGTTCAGAAAGATATTCAGGAAGTCAGTCGCAATACCGTTCCCGTGCTCGATAATCTCACAGTAATTACCGACAAGGTTCGGGCGATCTCCGAGAACGTCGACGATCAGATCTCTATTGTGCGCTCATCGGTTGAATCGCTTCGTGAGATGACGGATAATATCGTTGCGTTCGAGGCGAACTTACAGAGCAAAGTCGAGGGTCCTCTCATGGAGACGCTGTCGTTCGTTACGGCAATAGTTCGTGCATTCCAGGCTTTTTTCAACAAACTCAGATCATAAATCAGCGTCGATACTATATCGTAAAAGATAAAGGAGGTAGATTTGGCTAAGGGAAAAGTATATGAACCCGCCCAGATCCGGAATGTTGCGTTGATCGGACACGGCGGGTCTGGAAAAACCAGCTGGGCCGAAGCCGCACTGTTCACATCGGGATCGTCGACCCGTATGGGGAAGGTCGAAGAGGGTTCGACGGTATCGGATTATCATCCTGATGAAATCGAAAGACAGATTTCCATCAATGGATCCGTCCTCTATACGGACTGGAACGGAACGAAGATTAATATCCTCGATGCGCCCGGCTATTCCGATTTTATCGGAGAAGTAAAATCCATGCTGCATATTGCCGACACAGCCGTATTATTCATCAAAGCCGCCGAAGGCATCGAAGTAGGAACCGAGGTTCTCTGGGGGTATGCGGATCAGGCGAAGCTGCCTGTGATCATCGTTGTGAATAAAGTCGACAACGAACATGCCGATATCGAGCGGGTCTATAGCGCAGCTCGCGAACGGTTCGGGATCGACGTCATCCAGTTGCAATTTCCGGTCGAACCGGGACATAACTTCGGCGGTATCGTCGATCTGCTCTCGCTCAAACTATTGCAATATCAGAAGGACGGGAACGGTAAACCGGAAATATCCGATATCCCGGCCGAATTAAAGGACAAAGCAGCGAACCTCCGAACCGAGTTGATCGAGAAGATTGCCGAGAGCGATGTATCGTTAATGGAGAAGTATCTCGATGCGGGAGATCTCGAAGAAGCGGATTTGACCGCGGGAATAAAGAAAGCATTGAACGAACGGAAATTATTTCCCGTTCTGTATACTTCGGCAGTGCACAATATCGGGATCTCCGCCGTACTGGATTTTGTGGTCAATAACTCGCCTTCCCCGATCGAGCGTCCGTTGCATGGGGCACTACATTCGGAAACGAAAGCAGAACAGGCGGTATCTTGTAATCCATCGAAAGAAGCGCTGCTCTTCTCATTCAAAACAATATCGGAGCCGCATGTCGGCGAATTGTCCTTCTTCAGAGTATATTCCGGAACCATACACTCAGGACTGGATCTGGTGAATCAATCGAACAGTAAACAGGAAAGGCTCAGTCAAATCTATACGATGAGCGGCAAGAACCGTACCGAAGTGTCGGAGCTCAAGGCCGGAGATATTGCCGCGGTCGTGAAGCTTAAAGATACGCATACGAACGACACGTTGTCTGCGAAAAACTTCCCGGTAACGGTTCCGAAGATTCTATTCCCGGATCCCATCATCAGCGTAGCCCTGGTCCCCCGAGCAAAAGGCGAAGAGGAAAAGATCGGATCGGGTCTGCAGGCGCTCCATGCCGAAGATCCTACCTTCCTTGTCCATTTCGATCCGGAACTTTCGCAGACGACGATCCATGGCCAGGGGGAACTGCACCTGGATATAATCGTAAAGCGGTTGAAGGAACGCTTCGGTGTGGAGGTAGATTTGGTCACGCCAAAAATACCGTATCGCGAGACGATCAAGAGATCGGCTCGTGTACAGGGTAAGTACAAGAAGCAATCCGGCGGGAGAGGACAATACGGAGATGTCTGGATCAATCTCGATCCGCTTCCGCGCGGCAAGGATTTTGAATTCGTGGACGCGATCGTGGGCGGTGTGGTACCCGGCAAGTATATTCCGGCTGTCGAAAAAGGTATCCGGGAGACGATGAAGCATGGAATACTGGCCGGCTGCCAGGTTGTGGATGTCAGGGCGACGCTCGACGACGGGTCGTATCACGCCGTCGATTCGTCCGAGATGGCGTTCAAGGTTGCGGCGTCGATGGCGTTTAAGAAGGCATTCGTGGAAGCCTCGCCCACGCTTCTGGAACCGATATACGAAATAGAGGTACGAGTCCCGGAAGAATTTATGGGCGACGTCATGGGAGATATATCGAGCCGACGGGGTAAAATACAGGGTATGGATTCTGAAGGAAGCTTCCAGATTGTACGGGCGAGAGTCCCGCTCTCGGAACTCCATAAATATTCAACTGCGTTGCGCTCAATGACCGGCGGCCGGGGATTGCACCGGCAGAAATTTTCGCATTATGAAGAGGTGCCTCACGAGGTAGCGGAAAAGATTATCGAAGATGCGAAAAAGCACAAAGAGGAAGAAGCTGTCTAGGCGCAGCATAGGTTATACCCTCCGCCAATCTAATGTACCGGGTGGATTCTCTACCCGGTAACTTTATTTTTACTTTCCGATTACTACTCCCGGTGCCGATATGGATCGTCTCTGGTCTCCCTGGAGATCAAAGTATATTGAGGGATTCAGCGAGGAAGGAAAAAGTCCGGCCGATGGCGCGTGCCTTTTCTGCGACGTTCAGCTTCATCCTGAACTTGACGAGGAGCGGTATATGCTTCATCGGGGAAAATCCTGCTTTGTAATCATGAATCTCTATCCGTACAACAGCGGCCATCTGCTGGTCGTCCCTCGAAGACACCTTGCGAAGCTATCGGATCTGACGGATGAGGAATATCTCGAAATTATGCGGTTGCTCGGCATTTGTTCTGATGCGCTGCAGGAATCACTGAATCCGCACGGCTTCAATATCGGAGCGAACGTGGGAAGGGTATCGGGCGCCGGTATTGAGCATCATATCCATTTTCATATCGTTCCCAGATGGAACGGAGATACAAATTTTATGCCTGTCCTGGGCGACACAAAAGTAATTTCCGAAGAATTAGCAAAAACATACCGAAAAATCAAGGAACGTCTGAACCTCCCTCCTTCGGATTAAACGCATACAGCTCCTCCGGTGTCCAAAAATCAGGAAAAGCCGAAGTCCGGACTAAAAGTTGAACGTTGACTACGAAGATACCGATCTGATCGGGCAATTTCTTGACGGGAATGAGCAGGCGTTTAACCTGCTCGTTCGGCGACATCAGGATTTTGTCTATAACATCACGCGGAAAATAACCGGAAACCATGACGACGCAGATGAAGCAGCGCAGCGCGTCTTCATCAAATTATACGAGAAGATCGGAACCTTTGACCGGCGTTCGGCTTTCCGGACGTGGTTGTACAGAGTATCGACGAATGAATCGCTGAACCTTCTTCGATCACGAAAGATCAGGAAGTGGTTCGGATTGGGGGATATGAGAGAACTGCCTCAGAACGAGGAACAGAATCCGCTTCGACTGCTGCAACGGAAGGATATCGGCGGATTGATTGAACAGGCTATCCGCAAATTGCCGGACCGGCAGCGGACCGTGTTCATCCTTCGTATGACCGAAGGTCTTTCATACGATGAGATAAGCGAGATACTCGGCGTCGGTATCGGCGGTTTGAAAACCTCATTTCATCTTGCGGTAAAAAAATTGAGTAAGGAGCTCGGTTCTTACCATGCAGACGACCTGTGAAAGAATTCAGCACGAAATCGAGGAATTAGCGATTGCCGGTATTGAATCGCTCCCGCCGGAGTGTGAGGCGCACCTGGGCGAATGTTCCGTCTGCCGGGAATTTCACCGGCAATTATTGTTGTCATCGGCGGCACGCGAAAAAAAATATGAGATCCGTTGGCCGGAAACAGCGAATTTTTCGGCTCGGGTCCGGGCACGAGTCGAAGCACGCAAACAGGCCGGTCGGTCGTATTCGGCATTGAACCGGCCGGCACTTCAGGCAGCGACCCTCCTGGTCATCGGTATGCTCGTGGTTGCGCTTCTGTTTGGTTGGTTCAACGGAACGAATAATGGAACGCAATTATGGTCCGATCTTGAATACGATGAGATCTCTTCCTACCTGATTTCGAACGAGGGATACGCTTCGTTACTCCGAAACGGACTCGCGGAAGAGTACGATTACACTGCACTCTTCGGGGAAGGTATATTAGTCGCAACGGATATTCTCGAGGGTGAATATTACGTAGAAAATTCCATCGATCGGATACCGGAAGAACTGATAGATGAAGTAGCGAGACGAATCGAGGAGAGATACAGGAAATAAGCACGCTGCGATATTTGAGATACGCATTGAAGAATTATCCCGGAGGTTAACATGAAATTATACGTCATAGCTTCTCTCATCATCACCGGGTTACTACAGGCGGCATACGCGCAACCCATACCGGGCCGTCAGGGTATTCGCGGACCGGGACAAGAGCGAATAGAAATGATGCGCCTCGTCAAAATGATCGAGGAATTACAGCTCGACAGCGAGACCGCTGCCCGGGTAAGCGTTGTCCATAACAGGATGATGGAAAAAACCCGTGATACGTTCGAGGATGTAGAAACGCTCATCGAAGAGTTGGATTCTGCCCTGCAGCGAGACGCAGATGACCTTACTATCGCCGGGTATATCGAGCGAATCGAGGAAGTAAGGTCCGGACTGTACACTGCCCGCCGGGAAGCTCTCGGCGAATACCGGCAGTTTCTTACCGTCCGACAAATGGCAATGATGATGGTTTTCGAGCGCAATTTCAACCGCGATCTCCGTCAAATACTACGCGATATGCAATCCGAAGGACGACGAAGGGGCAGGCAGTAAGATCCGGTAGACGAACCGGCTTTACCGGTAACGCTTCCTTCACACAATTATATCTATGAACTAATAGGGATAGTTGCGTGTTTTCCCAGGTAATGACAAGAGATAGTATTTACCTCGACTACAGTGCCACGACGCCGGTCGACCCGGCGGTACTTGATGCTATGATTCCGTTTTTTATCGAGTCCTTCGGAAACGCATCATCAGTTCATGCACATGGAAGGAGATCAAAAGCGGTATTGGAGCGTAGTCGCGAAATCATTGCCCAGGAACTCAACGCCTTCCCCGGAGAGCTTCTGTTTACTTCCGGCGGAACCGAGGCAAACAACACCGCATTAATCGGGGCAATGGGTCCGCTGAGCCGTCATGGCAAGACTCATTTCATTACCTCGAGAGCCGAACATCCATCTGTCTACGAGACCGCCGAATACCTCAAAGCTTCCGGCGCCGATGTGACCTATCTGGAAGTGAATAGGTACGGTGCCGTGGATGCAGATGACCTGCGTCGTGCGCTACGACCGGAGACCGGCTTGGTTTCGCTCATGCATGCCAATAATGAGCTCGGCACATTGAACGATATCAGAAAGCTTGCGGAGATATGTAATAATCACGGAGCTTTGTTTCATACGGATGCCGTTCAATCATATGCAAAGCTGCATCTTGACACCGGCGAAATTCCGGTCGACCTGATATCGATCTCCGCACATAAAATATACGGTCCGAAGGGGATAGGCGCGCTCTACATAAGACGCGGTACCGGAATGGATGTGTTTCAACACGGAGGCGGTCAGGAACGAGGCAGGCGGGGCGGGACGGAAAATGTTGCACCGGCAGTCGGATTTGCGGCGGCGGTCGGATTAATGCAGAAGGAGAGAGAGGCGGAAATAAAGCGAGTGTCCGACCTGAGGGGAAAACTACTCGAAGGTCTTCAAGCTCAAATACCGGGAATTCGAGTACATACCGATCTTGAAAACTCTCTATATGGTATTCTGAATATTTCATTCGATCCTGCCGTCCATGCCGTGGACGGAGAGGCTCTGCTCATGGGCCTCGATACAAGAGGGTTATCCGTCTCCAATGGATCTGCATGCACTTCAGGATCGCTTGAGCCATCCCGGGTACAGATCTCGATTGGTAACAACGTGGAAGCGGCTAAGTCGGCGATCCGTTTTTCGCTCGGCAGGTACACTACCGTCGGGCAGATAGAATCGGCAGTTCGAATCGTAAGCCATGTCATTTCGGTAATTGCGAGGCCGGTGAAACCACTGGTACCGAAATCCGAGGTTCCGGGTGTGTAAGTCCGTCCCCGGTTATCGACTCATAGCAATCCGGCGTCAATCCTCTTATAGCTGCTCTGTCGACCATCCCTGAATTTGCACCTCGTTTCTCCATTGTTTATCTTCTACATAATTTATATGAATGAAAGATCCGATATACACGCTGTACTCGGTATTGAAACCTCATGTGATGAAACGTCGGTTGCAGTCCTTGAAAACGGCAAGGTGCGATCGAATGTTATTTCTTCACAATTGATACACCGGGAATACGGAGGAGTTGTACCGGAGCTTGCCTCTCGCGCGCATATTGAATTGGTTGTCCAAGTGATGAACGCAGCGCTCGAGAGCGCCGATCGAAAGCTCGATGATATTGAGGGGATTGCTGCGGTTTTCGGTCCTGGACTGGTCGGTGCGCTGCTCGTCGGAGTAAATTTCGGAAAAAGTCTGGCGTGGTCGCGCGGCTTACCGTTTACGGGGGTGGGTCATATGGAAGGACATGTATATTCCGTATTCCTCGACGACCGGAAGCCTCTATATCCTTTTGTCTGTCTGACTGTTTCGGGCGGACATACAGAATTATTATATATACCGGAACCTTTGCGATACGAACTGCTCGGAAGAACTCGCGACGATGCTGCAGGTGAGGCATTTGATAAGGTAGCGAAGATGCTCGGCATAGGCTATCCGGGCGGTCCGATAATCGATAAGATGGCGCGCAGCGGAGATCCGAATGCAATCCGATTTCCGCGATCATACGCTAAAACAGATCATTTCGACTTCAGTTTCAGCGGTTTGAAAACCTCGGTGTTGTATTATCTGCAGGAACGAAATAAACGTAAGGCTGATGCATCATATGATGCTGAGTATGCAGAAACGGCTGATATATGTGCATCGTTCCAGCAGGCTGTTGTAGATGTTTTAATTGAAAAAACGGTCAAGGCGGTTGAAAAGACGGGAGTCCGGGAAGTAGCGGTTGTCGGCGGGGTCTCGGCGAACTCACGATTGCGGGAGGAATTTTTCAAGACTGCGGAGCAGAGATCGTTGACACTCCATTTCCCGCGGCAGGAATATTGTACGGACAATGCTGCCATGTCCGCATACGCCGGATGGCTTCGCCTTTGCCGGGGCGAGCGATCGGAATTAACCCTGACAGCCGTTCCGAATCTGCAGATCGCATAAGAGGATTGGTTCGCTATGGATGAAAAACAACAAATAGACAGCCATCGGATTGATATCGATACGATCGACAGACAACTTGTGCACCTGTTGAATAAACGGGCATATCATGCGATTGAGATTGGAATAATAAAAAAGCGGTTAAAACTTCAGGTCTACGATCCCGACAGGGAGGAGGAAATATATGATAATATCCGTGCGTTAAATGACGGTCCCTTGACAAAGGATGCGATGCAGCGGTTATTCGAACGAATTATCGATGAATCCAGGAGTATCGAGAGAGAATCCGCACAGAAAAACAGGAAGGAGAAGAACGGTTAGTATGGGGAAGGGCAATATCAGGAGGGTGGTTCCGATCGTAGCTGCTATCGTATCCGTGTTTGTTATCGTAGCAGCTGTATTTATTTATAAGATCTTTTATGCGAAGAATTTTCCGGGCGATGAGAGCAGGGCGAAGGTGGTGACGATACCCGGTGGTGCAACGTTTACGCAAATCACGGATATATTATATGAACAAGGAGTCATAGAGAGCAGAACCTATTTTTTTATTGCCGGCAAGGCGCTCGGAATGGAGGAAAAGCTTCAGCGCGGAATGTTCGAAATACCGTCCGGGCAATCGAATCACGAGTTGCTAAACGCGCTACGCCAGGGTCTTCTGAGAAAAGTGTTTGATGTCACGATATTCGAAGGATTAAACAACCGTCAGATCGCGGGCATTCTTGCCCGAAGAATGGAGATCGATTCCACCAAATTCGTCAATTTAACGTTCGACAGCACATTCGCCGCATCGCTCGGTATCGATACAGGATCATTGAAAGGTTATCTTCTGCCCGACAGGTACCGTTTCTTCGGCGATGATACCGAGGAAGAGATAATCAGAAGACTCGTTCGGGAGTTCTGGGATTTCTACGACGACTCCCTCCGGTTGAAGACCCAGGAACTCGGTATGAGCATATATGAAGTGATCGTCATGGCATCGATCGTTGAGGGAGAGACCCTCCTTGACGACGAGAAACCGCGCGTCGCGGGACTTTACTACAACCGGTTGCGGCGGAACATGCGTCTCCAGGCGGATGCAACCGTCCAATACGCTTTGGTTGATGAAACCCCCCGGAGACTCTTTAACCGGGATTTACGCGTACAGTCATCATACAATACCTATCTGTTCAGGGGATTGCCGCCCGGTCCGATCAATAATCCGGGCAGAAGCGCAATACTTGCATCGCTGTATCCCGAGGAGCATGGATATCTTTATATGGTTACCGATGGAACGGGGGGACATATGTTTTCCGTCTCCTACAATGACCATCTGCGTGCCGTCCGTCAATTCAGACAATATCGCCGGCAGCTGGAGCTACAGCGGCAGGCGGAGACGCAGCAACACTCCGCGAATTAAAACGACCGGCGGTTACTTAGATATTTCTATCAGAATTAAATGCAGTGAAATCGGTGGATGCATTTGACCTAAATGATAATCATGTTTGACCTCTCCTTAATTTGATATATCGAACGCTTCCTATCTTCATTACCCAGCTACTCATACCCCTCCTTCCCTGAATTATTCCGGTTGATGAATTGAAATCTGCTATTCTATATCTTTGAATAGAAGAGTAGGGAGAATTCTACGTAGAGCCACGTCCCGCATAGATTATGAATAATCACCTGTCAATCCCTGAAAAAGGATGCAATATGTGGATATTGGTAGACACATTTTGATATTACACGTTAGAACATATTGATTTTGCGACAGATTGATGCAACTGTATGCTAAAATGAGAGTCGGGGCAGATAGGCTTGAGATTGGTCTGTGAGCTACGAACTTGGCTTTTCAAAGGATTATTTCATAAATTAAATCAGCATATTCGTATATGGAGATGTACACTTTGATACCGTCTCTAGCCGATCATTCCGACCCCGCAACCTCTCGACTTTACCGCCGACTGACGGACATCGATTATTTTAATATCTCAGAATTCTTTCCGGAAGTCGGCATGGAATACTCAAATCAAAAAAGAAGCTTGTTGCAAGTCGCCCGCGAAGAGATGCTGCTTCGGGGGTACAGCATGAAAACCGTTAAATCCTATCTCAGCTGGCTTCGATCGTTCATAACCTTTATTGTGCCGCGGCATCCCAGAGAACTTCATGAAACATAAGGCTATATTGATGGTAATGTATTCGGGAGGTTTAAGGCTTGAGGAAGTTGTAAAACTCATACCCTCGGATATCGACAGCCGGCGTAAGCTCGTATTTGTCAGAAAAGGAAAAGGCAGGAAGGATCGATACACATTAACTTCAGATGCGGCATTGGAGGTGCTTCGCGAATATTATAAACGGGAACGTCCTGAGAAGTGGTTGTTCGAAGGAAGATCGAAGGGGAAGCGGTTGCATCCGCGGTCAGTTCAGAGTTTGGTAGCGCAGGCCTGTGTGAGAGCGGATGTAAGGAAACGCATTAGTCCATACACACTGCGGCATTCATATGCGACTCACCTGCATGAGCAGGGGGTTGATATCCGGTATATCAAGGAGCTATTTGGGCATGAGCATCTTAAAACGACTGAGATTTTTACGCATGTAAGTAAACGGGATTTGGCGGCGATCAGGAATCCGTTGGATGCGATATTTCAAAAATCGTAACAACGGCCGCCATGATCACATCAACAATCCAATTAAACTTCGCCTATCACCCTACAATTGCACCTTACACGTAATTGAAGCAATACTTAATCCACATATAGATTGTTGCAGATGTTATACGCAAGCAAAAATTCATTTCTTAGAGCGTTTTGCGGCACGGTTAATCAAACAGCTTGACGGCTTTATACGGAACCATATAAACAATAGTTAGGCCCTGACCGAATCTATTCACACCCGTAAGGAAATTTTTTACAATGGACATCCCACGGATATTCAACATCGCTGAAAGTGCCCACCGCATCCACAACCCGATCACACCCGAAAAGCTAGCCACTCTTGGCGCGGCGCTGCGTCTGGAATCGGGCGCCCGAGTGCTTGACCTCGGCAGCGGTTCAGGGGAGATGCTGTGCACTTGGGCACGCGATTACGGCATCATCGGTACCGGTATCGACATGAGCCAGTTGTTCACCGGACAAGCGAAACTCCGTGCTGTAGAACTCGGCGTCGCCGATCAAGTCAAGTTCATTCATGGCGATGCT
>CAZBUK010000025.1:0-46511 GCA_964495085.1 uncultured Ignavibacteriales bacterium | reverse complement strand
AGAAGACAGGAGACAGGAGTCAGGAGACAGGAGACAGAAGACAGAAGTCAGGAGACAGAAGACAGAATGTGAACCATTATAGTTGGGGTTTGATTTTATATTTAATTGCGGAATAAAGTTGTTCAATCATTACATACAACATCTCCGTATAAATATTGTGTATCTGATCCTCTGACATCTGGCCTCTGATCTCCGATATCTGATCTGGCCCCCACCCCACTACGCGCATGCAAAAACCAAAACTAATAATTCTCGGAACGGGCTTTGCTGCAATGAGCCTGCTCCGGAAAGTGAATACGAGGGCGTACGACATTACGCTGATCAGCCCGCGCAATCACTTTCTCTTCACCCCGCTTCTCCCGAGCACCACGGTCGGAACCATCGAGTTCCGCAGTATCATCGAGCCGATCCGGACCCGTCGCCGGAGAATCGTTTACCATCAGGCTGTCTGCGAATCGGTCGATGCAGCCGGACGTGAAATACATTGCAGATCAAATTCCGGCGACCGCGGCTTCGTCCTCCGCTACGACGTCCTCGTTATTGCCGTGGGTGCTGCGAACAATACGTTCGGCATTCCCGGAGTCGAGGAACACGCGCTGTTTCTCAAGGAATTGACCGACGCCCGAAAGATCCGCACCGGCATAATCGAAAATCTTGAGCGCGCGGATTTGCCCGGGCTGCCGGAGAGCGAGCGGAAACGGCTGCTGCACTTCGTAGTGGTCGGCGGGGGACCCACGGGCGTGGAGTTCGCCGCCGAGATGCATGATTTTCTGACGGAAGACCTGGGGAAATCGCATCCGGACCTCGTTGCCGAAGTACGAATTACGCTGATCGAAGCCACCGATAAGATTCTCAGCACGTTCGATGCGAAGCTCGGCGAATACGCGCTGAAGCTGTTCAATCGGCAGCGGATCGACGTGCGCATGGATTCGATCGTGACGCGCGTCCGGCCGGGAGAGATAATCCTGCGCGGGGGAACCGCCGTACCGTTCGGCCTGCTCGTCTGGTCGACCGGCAATACGCAGTCGGCGCTGGTACAATCGCTGCCGTTCGCAAAGAACGAATCCGGACGATTGTCGACGGATTGTTATTTTCGACTGAAAGACGATCAGTCGATCTATGCGTTGGGAGATTGTGCGACCGTGGAGGGCGAAAACTTTCCCGCGACCGCTCAGGTCGCAATGCAGTCGGGCAAATACCTCGCGAAGGCGTTGAACGACATTGCGCGGGGAAAATCGCCGGCTCCGTTTGTCTACAAACATCTCGGCATGCTCGCATACGTCGGCAGCAACCGCGCCCTTGCCGATCTGCCGAAGGTGAAGGGGAGGGGTTTCAGCACCTGGCTGTTCTGGAGATCGGCCTATCTGACGAAACTGGTGAGTCTCAAAAACAAGATCCTGGTCGGATTCGATTGGGTTAAGACATTTTTCTTCGGCAGGGATGTAAGCAGTTTTTGAGGGGGAGGGCGGGTAGAGGTGATGGTGGATATTAATAAAAGGATGAATGAATGCGATTTTTAGCATGTTCTTGAGATTTATTACTCCGGAAGGCGTCCCGGAAGTCCGGAACGGAATAGCGCTCTGTAAACTCCACCATGCCGCGTTTGATAAGTACTTTCTCGGCATTCGTCCCGATTACATGATAGAAATCCGCAAAGACATTCTCGATGAAGAGGACGGGCCGATGCTGATTCACGGATTGAAAGACATGAATAACAGAAAGCTGATATTGCCCTCACCGCGCAGTCTCTCACCCGATCCGGAATTGTTGGAGCGGCGGTTTACGGAGTTTCGATTGTATTAATCCGGAACCGGAGCCAACGTAGCGTTTTCCAAATTACCAAAGCATTTATTACTTTCTCATGCTTCCCTCCCGACAGAGTCGGGATCGGGGCTTAGGATGACATGGTGGTCATCCCTTCCGACCTGTCGTATTTGGGACGATATGACGGTAAAATTAATCAGTGTCACCTTAGGCGTAGAGCTGGGAATGTCAGGTTGAGCGTAGTCGAAGCCTGCCACGTATAACATCCCTCGACTCCGCTCGGGATGACATTGGTTTCAAGTTTAATTCAAAATGAAAATATACTCAGTGTCACCCTGAGCGTAGTCGAAGCCTGCCACGTATAACATCCCTCGACTCCGCTCGGGATGACATTGGTTTCAAGTTTAATTCAAAATGAAAATATACTCAGTGTCACCCTGAGCGTAGTCGAAGGGTGACACTCGTGATCAATGAATCAACACCATGAAAGACTACTTCGTCTATATCATACGATGCTCCGACGATTCGTACTACACCGGCATCACCAATAATTTAGAACGGCGTATTTCCGAGCATAATGTCGGCATAAAAAGAGATTGTTATACGTTCAAACGCCGGCCGGTAAAGCTTGTTTTCTCGGCAATGTTTCATGACGTCAAACAGGCGATTCGTTTCGAAAAGCAGGTGAAAGGATGGTCGAGAAAAAAGAAGGAAGCTTTAATTGCCGGAAGGTGGAATGATCTCAAGATCCTCGCAGCGTGTAAGAATGCAACGAGTCATCGGTTTTATGAGGAGCAGGAAATGAAATGATTCTAATTTAGAAACGCCATGTCATGCTTCCCTCCCGACAGAGTCGGGATCGAGGCTCAGCATGACATGGCGGTCATCCCTTCCCAACAAGTGGGGACTCGGGATGAGATTGGTTTCACGTTTATCTCAAAATGAAAATATTCTCAGTGTCACACTTCGACTACGCTCAGGGTGACACACCGGGTGCCAGCGCGATTACGAATTATGCTCGATATTACTTTGATCTGTACTATTCCGTACCATACTATTAGTAAGTAACTCATTTTGTAGACCACATTACGTCTATATAATTATCTTTAAACCGGAACTACCGCGAATCTCTCTTCCCCGATAAAGCCCGACACAAATCATCAAAACCTGCCGATTCCCGTGTAAACGCCTGGATACACCGGCCAGGCGAACCCGTTGCACCACCTATCATCACATTTCTTTGTTTTAAACTCCGCTTCTGCGTATATTACTCGATGAACTCACTGATACTGGTCATTTTATTCGGTTCGAGGGCTGTCGGGAAACAGGCTGTCCACTCGGATACCGATATCGCGGTGCTTGCCGAACGTCCGCTCACGCTCGAGGAAAAATCCGAGTTGGGGGATGTGTACGCAAAAGAACTGAACGTTCCCGATACGTCGATCGACCTCATCGATCTATGGTTCGCACCACCGATATTAAAATACCAGATCGCGCAGTCGGGCAAGTTGTTGTACGGGGATGAAGCACAGTTCATCCGGTTCAAAGTTCACGCCTGGAAGCAGTACCAGAACACGGCACGTTTCCGGCGCGCCCGTCTAGAATCTCTGGAAAAATCCGTCAATGTCGAAGGAAGTTCTTCTTAAGAAAATCGATCAGATCGGGGAACTCCTCAACGAACTCGACGAGCTTCTCACCAAACCGTTGGGGGAATTCATCGAAAACTTCGTCTATGTGAGAGCGGCGGAGCGGAATTTCCAGCTCATCGTCGATATGGCGAGCGATATCAACACGCACGTGCTCGTGATGAACGGGAAGCGCACTCCGGATTCGTATAAGCAATCGTTCAGCGATCTCGCGAAGATCAACCTGCTCTACCACGAGCTCATCACCAAACTGGTCATGACGGCAAAACTACGGAATATACTCGTCCACGAATACGACTTCGAAGAAGATTATACGAAGTTTTACTCCGCCGCGAAGGATTCTATTCCGGTGTACCGCGAGTATATTAAGCTTATGTACCGCTATGTGACGCATAAGATGCCCCGCACGTCCTAAGACCTCTCTTATCCGTTTATTTCAAACTTTATATGTAGAGCGTCACGGAAGAACTGAGCGAATACTGATTCGTATACATATCATTGAACGTCCGACTTCAGCATGAGGGAATTCAGTCTAGAATGAAAATACTCAAATTCGGAGGATCGTCGGTCGCGTCGCCCGACCGGATCAAATTGGTAGCCGAAATCGCGATACAGGGGGCGCGGAAGGAGCGGATCATCGTCGTCGTCTCCGCTTTTCAAGGTGTCACCGATTCGCTGATCAAAATCGCCCGGACCGCAGAGCAGGGAGATGTGGCATACAAAACGCTGCTCCATGAACTCTACGCCCGCCACACCGCCGCGGCCGAAGAACTGCTCGGCCGGAACATTCCGGCGGAGATCGCCGCCCAGCTCGAACGCAGGTTCACCGACCTGAGCGACGTGCTCCATGGAATATTCCTCCTCCACGACTGCCCCCCCCGTTCGATGGATCTTGTCATGAGTTTCGGGGAACGGTTCTCGGCCTACATCATATCCTGCTATATCCACGCCTCGTTCCCTTCTCTCTACGTGGATGCGCGGGAGTTCGTGAAAACGGACGACCGTTTCAATTTCGCCAACGTCCTCTTCGATCTCACGAACACATCGACCAGAAAATATTTCTCGAAGCTCTTTAGAGAGCACAAAAACAGACTCATACCGGTCGTGACCGGCTTCCTGGGCTCGACCGAAGACGGCCGCACCACCACCATCGGCAGGAACGGCTCCGACTATACCGCCGCGATAGTCGGCGCCGCGATGAACGCCACGATCGTGGAGATATGGACCGACGTCGATGGCGTCCTGAGCGCGGATCCACGCGTTGTGCCGAAAGCCTTCGTCCTGAAACATATCTCCTATGAGGAAGCGATGGAGCTTTCATACTTCGGCTCGAAGGTTCTGCATCCCGCTTCGATCGCACCGGCGATCCTGAAACGAATCTCCATTCTGATAAAAAATACACTGAATCCGCAGGCGCCGGGCACGCTGATCTCGGAAAAGGCGGAGAACTGGATCGGCGCGGCGAAAGGTATCAGTTCGGTCGATAACATCTCGCTCCTCACGTTGCGGGGCGCGAGCATGGTCGGCGTGCCGGGAACCGCCGAGCGGCTCTTCGGCGCGCTCGCGAAGCAGCGCGTGAACGTCATTCTGATTTCGCAGTCATCCTCCGAGCATACGATCTGTTTCGCGGTGGATACCGGCGACGCTCCGGCAGCGCGGAAAGCGATCACCCATGAATTCAGATACGAGTTCCAGAACAAGCTCTCGGCGCTGGATCAGAAGGACGGGCAGACCATAGTCGCGGTGGTCGGACGCGGCATGAAGGGAACTCCGGGCGTCGCCGGGAAGGTATTCCAGGCGCTCGGCCAGAACAACATCAATGTCTCGGCTATAGCACAGGGAGCCTCCGAGCTGAACATCTCGATGGTGACCGACTCGGCGCAGAAAATCCGCGCAATGAATGTGATCCACCAGGCATTCTTCGAAAAACGCAAACGCCTGGGCATTATCCTGATCGGCGTGGGTAATATCGGCTCGGCGCTGCTCCGGCTGCTTCACCAGCAGCATGCGTACCTGCTAAAGCAGGGATTCGAGGTGCGTGTTCTCGCCGTGACCAACAGCAGGAAGTACCACTTCGAACATGAAGGCATCGACCTCTCACGCTGGCGCGAGTCCCTCGATGCGTCCACCGTCGCGATGCACGTCGACGCGCTGCTCGGGAACGTCAACGGACTCGAGTTTACCAATCTCGTCCTCGTCGATTGCACCGCGAGCAGGCAGATCGTAGATGCATATCCGAAATTCGTCCGCACGAATATGCACATCATCACCCCGAATAAAATTGCGAACGTGCTTCCGCTGAAAAGATATGCCCGGCTCTTCGAGATCCTCGAGGAGCGGCAGAAGTATTTTTTCTATGAGGCGAACATCGGCGCCGGACTCCCGATCATCTCCACCCTCAAGGATCTCATCGCAAGCGGCGACCGTGTGCTTCGGATCGAAGGCGTTTTTTCGGGGACGCTCAGCTATCTCTTTAATACCTACAACGGCTCGCGGCCGTTCAGCGAACTCGTCAGGGATGCGCATAAGCTCGGCTATACCGAGCCGGATCCGCGCGAAGACTTATCGGGAATGGACGTTGCACGCAAGCTGCTCATCCTGGCACGGCAACTGGGCATGAACATGGAGCTCCGGGATATAAAAGTCGGGAGCCTCGTGCCGGCTCTGCTGCGCAGGGGAGCGTTCTCCGATTCGTTCTACGCGAAGTATGCCGGTTTCGACCGGAAGATCAAGAACATGTACGACCGTGCGCACGACTCGGGAAACGTTCTCCGCTATGTGGCGACGCTCGAGGGAAACCGGGCGTCTGCGGGGCCGCAGATCCTGCCGCTCGAACATCCGTTCTCCGCAATCAAGGGGAGCGATAATATCATCGCCTTCACGACGCAGTGGTACTCCCGGACGCCCCTCGTTGTGCAGGGACCGGGAGCCGGAGCGGATGTGACCGCGATGGGCGTCTTCTCGGACATACTCAAACTGCTTCACTATCTTCCGTACTAACCCGGGTCGAGCTTATGAAGAACAAGAAAGTTACGGTGTTTGCCCCCGCGTCCATCTCCAACCTGGGATCCGGATTCGACGTTTTCGGACTCGCGATCGACAAACCGGGAGATTATGTGACTGCTGAGCGGAGGGATGAACCGGGTCTGGAATTCGAGGTCGATGCGGGCGATATCGAACTCCCCCGAAAGCACGCCGACAACGTCGCGGTGCACGTCGCGGGGCTCATGCTTTCGGACCTCAAGGTTCCGTTCGGGATACGCATGACACTACACAAACGAATGCCCGTCGGCTCGGGCCTGGGAAGCTCTGCGGCGAGCAGTGTTGCGGCGGTGGTCGCCGTGAACGCACTGCTGCCGCGACCGATGAAGCGGGAAAAATTGTTGTGCTATGCCGTGGAAGGAGAGCGGAAAGCCACCGGCATTATGCACGCCGACAATATCGCCCCCTCGCTGTTCGGCGGCGCATGCCTGGTCAGATGCTACGAGCCGCTCGACGTTATACGAATTCCGGTCCGTAATTCGATCACGTGGGTTGTGGTGCATCCGAAGTTCGTCGTGAAGACAAGCAAGTCGAGATCGGTGCTGCCTGATTCGCTGCCGTTGACGACCGCGGTGAAGCAATGGGGGAATGTCGGCGGGATGAGCATCGCGTTGATGACCGGCGACGCGAAGCTTGCCGGGAAATGCTCGGAAGATGTCGTCGCAGAACCCGCCCGCGCCCACCTCGTGCCGGGTTTCGAAGAGGTAAAAAAGGCCGCACTGCGGGAAGGCGCTTACGGCTGCACGCTCTCCGGATCGGGACCTTCGATGTTCGCCGTCGCTTCGTCGGATTCCGCTGCGCGGCGCATCGCGAGGGCGATGAAGAGCGTTTTCAGAGCGAAAGCCCGTGTCGATTGCGATGTCTATATTTCCCGCATCAACATGCAAGGCGCTGAATTTGTGAATAGAAACAGAATACCGGCGGGCGGCAGGTAGCCATGAGATTCAGAAATATCCGGGGAGATAAACGGGGCGTCGCGTTTCGCGACGCTTTGATGGAGGGAATATCGACCGGAGGCAGTCTGTATATTCCGGAAGAATTTCCAATCCTCGATCCCCGCATCATTGAGGCCGCCGCAACACCCGATCCGGCGGCGACCGGATTTGAGGTATTATCGAAATTTATCGACGACATGCCCACGGACAATCTACGCCGGATCGCCGGCGAAGCGTTCAATTTCCCAGTCCCGCTCGTCTCCCTCGACGACTCCATCTCCCTCCTCGAGCTCTTTCACGGACCGACGCTCGCCTTTAAGGATTTCGGAGCGAGATTCATGGCTGGCGCTATGGATTATTTTCTGGGAGAAGAGGAGCGAAACATCACCGTCATAGTTGCGACATCGGGAGATACGGGGAGCGCCGTGGCGCAGGGATTCTTCGGAAAACGAAACATCTCGGTGTACATTCTTTATCCCTCGGGAAAGATCAGTCCGCTGCAGGAGCGACAGATGACGACCCTCGGAGGGAACATCCATGCGGTTGAAGTCGGCGGGACCTTCGACGACTGCCAGCGGCTCGTCAAGCAGGCGCTCGCCGACTCGGATCTTGTCCGGAAACGTTCACTGACGACGGCAAATTCGATCAATCCCGGAAGGCTGCTGCCGCAGATATCGTACTATGTTTCGGGTTATGCGCAATGGAAGGTACGTGAGGGGAACGGCACGCTCCCGCTGCTCGTTATCCCGAGCGGGAATTTCGGCAATCTCACCGCGGCATTATATGCAGGCAGAATGGGAATCCGGGCGGCGAAATATGTCGCCGCAACGAACGGGAACGATGTCGTCCCCGAATATTTCAGGACGGGAATCTATACACCGAGAGCATCGAAGCGAACCTACTCGAACGCGATGGATGTGGGCGATCCGAACAACCTGAGCCGCATCGAAGCGATGTACGATTCCGATATAAGCGGCATGCGGAAGGATATAACCGCGATGAGCGTCGGCGATGCCGCCACGCTTGATGAGATCCGGAGCGTATATGAAAAAACCGGATATATTCTCGACCCGCATACGGCGGTCGGAGTATCCGCGGCACGTTCGCTCATTGTTTCCGGCGGAGGCGAGAAGGCGGTTGTCGCCGCCACGGCGCACCCGGCAAAATTTCCCGAGGTTATACGGGAGGCGCTGGGGATAGAGATAGAGCTGCCCGATGCGCTGAGACGGAGTCTTGATCTGCCGAAGCGAAGCACGAAGATCGAGCCGGAGTTAGAGGAGGTGAAACGGTTGGTGACGGGAGGAGGCGAATGATTCTCGTATGCGAGTGAGATAATTTGTTGCCGTTAAAGATATCGTTACTTTACTTTGTCATAAACCTACGAGAGGAAAGAACAGATGCATGTACGATCATTCATTAAAAACTTTTGCGTATTGTCGGTTTTGCTCCCGTGTCTGATATTCCTTTTTTCGATGTGTGCGATGACCGGCAAAGATGAGGGGAATCCTATCAAATTATCCGAGTTTATTTATACCGAGGCTCCGTTTCCGAGCTGCCATGCTTCGACCATAGCGGAAACTCCGGATGGTTTGGCGGCGGCCTGGTTCGGCGGAACACACGAGCAGCATGTAGACGTGGAGATCTGGTTCAGCAGAAAACTGAACGGTGCATGGAGCGAGCCCGTATCCATCGCGGACGGCATGCAGCATGACGACGAGCGGTATCCCTGCTGGAATCCGGTACTCTTTCAGATACCGGACGGCAATCTGATTTTATTTTATAAGGTCGGTCCGAATCCCCAGGAATGGTGGGGTATGCAAAAAGTGAGTGAAGACAACGGTAAAACCTGGTCGGAAGCGATCAGACTGCCGGACGGCATATTCGGTCCTATAAAAAATAAGCCGGTTTTACTGGAAAACGGCACTCTGATCTCTCCATCGAGCACCGAACATGACGGGTGGCGCGTACATTTCGAACTTTCAGAAGACTTTGGGAAAAGCTGGAATGTTGTAGGACCCATAAACGAAGCGGATGAATTTAATGTGATTCAACCGAGCGTTCTTTCTTATGCGGACGGAAGGCTGCAGATCCTGTGCCGCAGTAAAGAAAACAGGGTAATATCCGCGTGGTCGGAAGACAATGGTAAGACCTGGAGCCCGCTCGAGGCTACCGGACTGCCGAACCCGAATTCGGGAACCGATGCGGTTACGCTGCAAAACGGATTACAACTGATTGTCTATAACCATACGATACGAACGGAAGGAGCATGGGGCGGTCCCCGGTCGCCGTTGAATGTTGCCGTATCGAGGGACGGAAAAGATTGGCGCAGTGTGATCACCCTCGAAGATCAGCCCGGCGAATATTCATACCCGGCGGTGATTCAGGGGAGCGACGGATTGATTCATATAACCTATACCTGGAAACGCGAAAGAATCAAATACGTTGTTATCGATCCGGCGAGCATAAATTTCGTCGATGAAGACGATCGACCCTGAGAAGAAATAATTTAAATTTATTCGTTGTCATTAAGGTCATTAATACTTTTCCTTTGGAGACATTTGTGAAAAAACCTGAAACCGGTATTCATGTCAATCATCACTTGCGTATATAGATTCCTTCCCCTACGCCTATGGGCAGATCGAGGCCGTACCAGACGAACAGCAGGCCTACCCAGATCACAAACAGAATCGCGGCATATGGAATGAGCAGCGAGATCACCGTCCCAATCCCCGCCCGTTTGTCGTATTTATGCACCCAGCCGAGCAGCAACGGAAAGTACACGTAGAGCGGACTGACGCAGTTGGTGATCGAATCTCCGACGCGGTACATGAGCTGTACGAATGCGGGACTGTAGTTCAACTGCGCGAGCATCGGAACGAATATCGGAGCGAATATTGCCCACTTTGCCGATCCGCTCCCCATGAAAATATTCACCGCGGCGACGATGATCATATACAGCGTGAACAGGAACGGGCCGGTGAGACCGGTCTGCTGCAGAAATTCCGCCCCGCGTATCGCCAGAATCGTGTCCATTCTGCTCCAGCTGAACAGATTGATGAACTGCGCCACGACGAGCATCAGCACGATATACCCCGCGAGCTCCTTCATCCCATGCTCCATGTATTTCAATGCGTCGTCGGGTCTGGCGATCGTTCCTACGATCTTCCCGTATACGTACCCGGGCAGCGCGAAGAAGAAAAAGAGTATCGGGATCAGACCTCGCAGGAACGGGGAGGGAACGATAGAACCCGTTGCCGGATCACGCAGGAGGCCGTTCGATGGTACGACCAGTATCGCGATAAGAATCACATATAAGAGCGCCGTCACGCCCGCCCATCGCAAACCCTTCCTCTCATCCGCGCTCAGCATTCCGGCAGAGTGATCGGTGGTTTCATCTGCAAGCAGCTCCGCGCCGGCGAAGCTCCGGCAGCGCGGGATGGTGAATTTCCGGGCGATGAATGCACCTCCCAGTCCGAGCATAACCGTCGAGGCTATCATGAAATACCAGTTGGCGGTAGCGCTTACCTCGATGCCGCCGTCGATATTCCGGGCGACTTCGGTGCTGATGCCCGCAAGCAGGACATCGGTCCCGGCGATGAAAAAGTTCGCGGTGAATCCGGCAGTGGCTCCCGCATATCCGACAACCAGGCCGGCGATGGGATGAAGACCCATCTTCGAAAAGATCAGCGCCGCTATCGGCGGGACGATGACTATGCCCGCGTCGGATCCGATGTTTCCGCAGGCGCCCAGCATGAAGATCGTCGGAAGGACAATTCTGTTCGGGACCGAAAAAGCGATGGCCCGCATCACCACCGTGAGCAGTCCGCTTCGCTCGGCGATCGAAACTCCCATGAGCATCACGAGCACCAATCCGAATGGAGCGAAGTGAGCAAAATTACTCACAACCTCCTCGACGAAGCGGCGCAACCCGTCTCCCGAAATGAGATTCTGTGCGACGATTCGTTCGCCGGTTCCGTGATCTGTTGCTCCCACGTCGAAGTAAGCGGTTATGGCGCTGAGAACGACCACCAGAATGCAAATCCAGATGAACATCCAGAAGGGATGCGGGAGCTTGTTGCCCAGTTTTTCTACATAGTAGAGAAGACCGCTGGACTGAGCGCTGAGCGGAGTTTTCGATTGCTCTTTCATCGGTTTCCGGATTTATTAGTGACTGAGGGTGAGGATTTCATCGTCAGCGTACAGACCGTAGTCATGGAGCGAGGCGGACGATTTCCCAGTCGCTCCCCTTTAAGCGGAAGAGTATCCTGTCGTGAAGCCTGCCGGTACGGCCCTGCCAGAATTCTATCTCATCGGGAATGACGCGGTATCCGCCCCAGAAAGGGGGGCAGGGGACATCGTCGCCCGGGTACTTGCGCCGGAAGTCTTCGTATCTCTCTTCGAGAACCTGTCTGCCGGATATGATCGAACTCTGTTCGGATGCCCAGGCACCGATGCGGCTGTCGTACGGACGGGTGGCAAAGTACGCTTCGGAAATTTCACGGCTCATTTTTTCCACCGAGCCCGATATGCGCACCTGACGCTCCGCCTCTTTCCAGTAGAAGACCAGCGAAACGAACGGGTTCTCCGCCAGCTCTTTCGCTTTGGCGCTTTCATAATTTGTATAGAATAAAAAACCGCCTTTGTCGATCCCCTTGAGGAGCGCCATACGCGCCGCTGGTCTGCCCGTTCGTGTTACGGTCGCAACAGTCATCGCATCGGGCATATCGATGCCGGTCGATTCTATAGCGCTATACCACCGCTGAAATTGCTCGATGGGATTACGAAGCACCGATGATTCAGACAGATTTTCCGAGCGCAGGGTTTGGATAAGATTCGGGTCGATGGGCATTATTCCCGTCCGCGTTTGAGGATTTCATTAGCGACGTCAAGTATCGGTTGGGTGCTGCGGTAATTTTGTTCAAGGGTGATGACTTTACAATCCGCATATCTTTCGGGGAAGTCGAGTATATTCCGGACTGTCGCGCCGCGGAAGGAATAGATCGACTGCGAATCGTCGCCGACGACCATCAGATTTCTGTTGACGGAAGCAAGCAGATCGGCGATCTCCGCCTGGATCCTGTTGGTATCCTGAAATTCGTCGACCATAATATACGAGTATCTTTGCGATATCTCTCGTCTGGTTTTATCCTTCGAAGTCAGGAGTGTCCTGAGATGGATGAGCAGATCGTCGTAATCCATCAGATTGTGTTGCCGCTTGTAATCGGTGTATATTCCGTACAGCTTCAGTATTGATTCCAGCTCCTTCTCATACTGCGGATAGTCGGTTTTCAGTATATCCTCGACTGATTCCATGGTATTCACCGAGCGGGAGAATACGGTGAAGAGTAATTGTTTTTTCGGGAAGCGGCGTTTGCCCGCGTCGAGCTTCATCTGCGTCCTGAGAAGATTGACGACATCCTCCGCATCTGCCTGATCGAGTATCGTGAACGCGGGATCGAAGCCTATCAATGGGGCATACCTTCGCAGCGTCATGTTTGCGAATGAGTGGAACGTGCCTCCCGACACTTTCTCGCACCTCGAATCGAGCAATGCTGAAGCCCTGCGCAGCATCTCCTGAGCCGACCGCCGGGTAAACGTGAGCAGGAGAATCGATTCGGGCTTCACGCCGAGTTCGACGAGATACGACACTCTGAAGACAATGGTCCGCGTCTTACCCGTGCCCGCCCCCGCAACGATCAGATAGGGACCGTTGACGGACGTAACCGCATCATATTGAGCGGGATTGAGCTCGCTCCGGTAATCGACCAGAAATCTGCGGTCGGACACTGTCTCCGGTTGTTTCTGAAAAACAGATTTTTTAAGCGTATATTTCTTCATATATCCCGGAATTGCTGAGCGGTAAAGTCCTGCGGTAACGGTTACGAACCGGTCCGGCTGATCGAATGTTAATATACAAAAACCGGAAACAATATGAACTCGAAATCACTCCCCCGGGTGTCGGTGGTGCTCTGTACTTTTAACCGGGCGAACCTCGCCGGGGCAGCAATCGAATCCGTTCTCGCCCAGACATACCGCGACTGGGAACTTATCGTCGTCAACGACGGGAGCGCCGATAACACCGATGCAGTTGTACGGAAATATTCGGAGAGGGATGAGCGGATCCGCCTGATCAACCAGTCGAACAGCGGACTTTCGCGCAGCCGCAATAACGGCATCCGGGATGCGAAAGGCATCTACTTCGCTTTTATCGATGACGACGACGAGTACGCTCCGACACATATCGGAGCTCGTGTCGATTATATGCTGCGATACCCGGAGGCCGATATTATCTGGGGTGGATTGGTTGTCCGCGGACCGGAGGAGAAACAGTATGTGCCGGATATGGAGCGGCCCGGACATAAAATTCACCTCTCCGAGTGTTTCGTATCGGGGACGTTGTTCGGTAAGATTTCGGTATTCAATTCCCTCGGCGGATTCCGCGAGCTCGAATACGCCGAGGATTTTGATTTTATGAAACGCGCGGGGGAGAAATATGCTGTCCGCCGGGTCGAGTTCCCGACCTATCTCTACAGTACCGAATCGCCCAACCGTATGTCGGACCTTTACGCAGAAGGTTCGGAGGATGCGATCAGAAGTTACCGGCGGGGAAAGCCACGGACCGGATAATCCGTCTGCAGTTCGAATCGATAGTGAGTGCGAAAGACGAAGGGGTGCACTAATCCAGAGGGAATTTCTCAAAGTACCATTCACGCGTCATTTCGAGCCAGAAGATCAATCCCGACCATTTTCCGAACCGCCGGTAATGATTTACAATCGTCCGATCTCCTACCTTTCTGCCTTTCCGGTGAATCTGAGAATATTTTTTACGCGACCAGCTATCTAGACCTAGGTGATCGTAATGGCCGATCAGCTTGAGCAGATTCTCGGCGGCATAAGGTCCGATGCCTTTGAGCTCGGTCAGCTTCAAGTACAGCTCTTCCGCTGAATATCCGTCGGATAGGAAATCAATCGGATCGACCTTCCCGGAGGCGATAGCCTGAGACACTTCCAGCATGTACGGTGCACGATATCCCGCCCGTATTTCCGAGCGGATGAATTTCTCGGTCTGAGCGGCGAGAACCTCCGGTCCGGGAAACGTTCGTTTACCCGACGGGGTTTCGTTTCCCAGTGCGCGACAGATATTCCCGACCATCGCGGTGGTCAGCGCCCAAGAACAATTGGTTGTCGCGATCATCTTTATAATGTCTTCATACAGCGTCGCGCTCCGAAGCATTCTTCCGGCTGCAACCTTGCGTATCCACCGGAGCTCCTGATCTTTTACTGCGATTCTGTACAACTCATCGTACGATTCGTCGAGCCGCAGCATATATCGGACGGCTTCTCTGATGCGGGATCTGTTTACGGTTTGTACGGAGCCGGCATGCCGGACAATCACGGACAGAACTCCTTCGTCGCGTTCTGTAATCGATATATCCGCGGGTATTCCGTCGACCGTCATCGAGTAAGAGAGTACCGTCGGATTCTCGGCAAGCGAGAACGGTTCAAGCATACACCATCCGTGCGAACGGACCGTTGAGCCGAACGAGAAAGGGTGCGGGGTTTTGACCGTGAGCAACATCGTACGTTAGAGCGGCTCCATTGAGTTCAGCACCTCATCGATCCTGACGCGGGCGAAGCTCGAAGCATAATCGGACATGGCGTACGGAACGATGAGCCATCCTGCATGTTGGAGAGCGCCGCAGGTATACACCACGTTCGGCACATATCCTTCGCGTTCCGATGCATCGGGTGCCAGCAACGGTTCGCGCAGCCATCCCCTGACCTTTGAGGGGTCATCCTTATCTAAAAGTATTGCGCCGATACAGTATTTCCGGACGGGTCCCACGCCATGCGTCAGCAGCAGCCAGCCGCGGTCGGTCTCTATCGGAGAGCCGCAATTGCCTATCTGCATAACTTCCCATACAGCTTTCGGTGCATAGAGGAGAACGGGATTGTTCCAGGTATACACGTCGTCGGAGTACATGAGGTAAAGTTGTTCACCGTCCTGACGGGAGACCATCGCATACGAACCGTTAATTTTTCTGGGAAAGAGCGCCATTCCCTTATTCTGCACGTCTCTGCCCGTCAGCGTGCCGATTTTGAATCGAATAAAATCCGTCGTCTCCAGGAGCTGCGGGTGTATGACATGTCCGTTGTACGCGGTATAGGTGGCGTAATAGACGGTCGAGCCGTCGTCTCCGGTGAAGCGGACGAACCGGGCATCTTCGATCCCGTTGCTCTCATTCGCAGAAACCGGAAAGAGTATACGCTCGGAGACCGGAAGTTCGGATGAAAAGCAGACTTCATAATTCGAATCGGCGATCCATTTTATATCGTCGACCACGCGCTGGAGTTCCCTGCCCGGCCGGCCTGTTGTGCGCATGAATTCTGCGAAGGCATTGTTGAGTTGTGATCTGGTAAACCGACCGGGGAGCGATCCGAGGATTTTCCCGGAATGGCCGGGCGAATTATCCAGGTAATCGATTTTCTTTTTAAAGAGGGATTTATCGTAGGATGGATCCGATACGATTTCCGGTGATGTCACGAATTGTCCGGCCGGTTCTAAATGAACGTAGCCCGAGGTGTCGATGATTCCGCTCCTGAACTCGATCGATGAAATGTGTCCTTCGCCCGTCGCCCGGAGACTCAATATAAACCTCAGCTCACCGTCGGCGAGTCCGGCCTGATCCGGATGCGGGACGATCGACGGATTAAACAGCGCCGCCGATTCCACTGCATATTCGCATGTGAAGATCGAGCCGATCAGCAACTTTCGGGTTCGCGAGAGCGATCTTTCGGGAGGGAGCAGATCGGCGATCAGCTCGCAGTGTTTGAGAAATGCCGGTTCCAGAAACCGGTGCCGGCTGCCGAATTCCCCTCGAACTCCATGAAGCGCCGTCTCCGCTTCTTCCTCCGACAGGGTGAATACCCGGTTGATAATATTCTGGTTCCGCTGGTTCGATTTCTGCACGAACGGGCGCAGCAAAACGCGTCTATTATCGGGTTGAATTACGAGATCGAGTCTTTGGAGATTCATGCATCTCTGTCTATTATATGAGGAATAAGCTGTGATGAGCCGTGTCCCCTGATACCGGAATCCACCGTCGTCCGCCGGATGGGAGCATGCATGTTACCGGCTGCGACACATCGGGAAGTAGTTCGACCCATTGCGGTATGATGTACGGGTACCGAATTCCATACCGGATTCGTAAATTAACCATGTATCAGCATATTATCAACAGGGAATCGACTTTACTTGATATTCAGTGCGGGATTTTATATAATCCCAGAATCCATCCGGGAGGTTTTTATATAGGGAACCGGTACGCCGGGTCGACACAATACCGGGAGTCGCCGGATCCGGTCGTCCGCCGGTAGAACATGCCGGCATCTTCAGGTTGTTTCTGATATTCGTCTTACATATTATTTTCGCTTAAAAGTCGCTCCGGGGTTTTGCCCGGAACAGGGTGTAGTCGTATTGGAAGATACAGGAGCGTGATCGTCGCTTTTACAGCGTCAACGAAACAGATCGTTATCGATCGAACCAGACTTTGAGGATCATTAACCGGAGGGTGACGTATGTTCGTACGTTTTTTGCATATGCAGGTAAAGACGGGCCTCAAGGATGCACTCATCCGCGTCTATGATCGCGAGATTATCCCCGCGTTACAGGAAACCGAGGGGTGCAGGTACGCGACGCTCATCAAAGGCTCTCAGTACGAGAACGAATTCGTCTCGATGACCCTCTGGCGCACGAAGGAAGCGGCTGAAGCGTACACCCGCAGCGAGACGTTCGAGCGTCTCCTCGACCGGGTGCAACCCTACCTCGAGGATTCCTCCGAGTGGAAGATGCAGCTCTCGAAAGATCTTACCCTCGAATACCAACCCGTTCCGGACCAACCGCAGATAGAGACCTATGAGGTCATTCAGGATACCAGCGGCGACTCTGAATTGAATTCCCTCCCCTCATCGATGCACCTGAGACTGGTTTCCGCCCGTATCAAGCCGCACAAGCTCGACGAGTTGAGATCACTCTATAAATCGGAAGTCATCCCTACGCTCAGAAAGGTCAAGGGATGCCGCTTCGTATGCCTGATAGAGAACGTCCGGGAAACGTCGGAAGCATTCTCGCTGACGATCTGGAACAGCGAAGAAGATGCGCTCGAGTACGAACGGAGCGGTCTGTTCGAATTGCTCGTCAGGAAGCTCGAGCACACTTTTTCCGACCTCTATCAATGGAAAGTGAAGCTGAAACGGTCTCAGAACGATAACGTGATAACGAGCGACGATATGACGGTGAAGCACTACTCGGTCGTTACCGGCAAGAACTTCTCCTGATCTCGATCTGCTTCCATCCGGACGAACGATGACGCATGAGCTACTCGGGCGGGGACATAGTACTCCACTACAGAATACTCGGGGAGATCGGCCGCGGCGACATGGGCGTCGTCTATAAAGCGGAAGACACATTGCTGAAGCGGATCGTCGCACTGAAGTTTCTCCTTCCGCATTTCCCGACGCGGTCCGCCGGCCAAGAGCGGTTTCTTCAAGACGCGCGCGCGGCTGCAAGTCTCAACCATCCGAGTATCTGCAGCATCCATTTAATCGGCGAGCATGAAGGGAAACGGTTTATCGACATGGAGTACGTTGACGGCGTTACACTGTTCTGAAAGTTGTCTCCACGTGGGATTTTATACGCGACGGACCGGAATTCCGGAAGTTGATCGATAGATTCGGAAATTGAATTTCAAAATCGACTCCGATCGGTCGACCCATTTGGCATGTAAATTACGTATTATAGGTAGGAGCCCGCCGGTATAGAGCAGGTCCGGCAAAAGAGTCATCCATGTAGAGGAGAAAAAAGGTTTTGGTACGTAGAGATGGATCCAGGAAATCGATCGATGCACCCGCGTGCTCTGTTACATACGGATAGAAAATGATGGATCGGGACGATTATTCTCTTAATTCATTCATGCGATTCACCTCCCGGACGCCGGCGGTTCTGAAATCCCAGATCCACCGGGGCGATATATGCTATGTCAGGACGATGAATTCGACGTACGAGATCAGAGCGCTCGGAGATAATCTCTACACCGTTTCGGGCGGATGGTTCGATACCCGCAGAATCTCTCCTGTCATTCTTCCGATCCATGGCTGTACGCTGGGAAGCAGTATGATTCATATCGGATTAATTGCGGCGCGCGGACTATGCATTGAGTTCGGCAACCGCGTGATAACGAGCAAGGTGCAATCGATCCTGCTGCTGCGCAATCATTGTTATAACTGACAGAAGGCGGACATTCCCGAACCGGATGATAGTCCGAATTACCGGGACGTCAATGTCTCACGGATAAGAATCCAGTCCGGCAAATCTCACCCGCATTCAGATCGACAATCATCGATGGATTCATTCGCTTTCACGGTCGGCTTTATTTATCCTTAAATCATGTTGCTTTTAAGTTCTGCTATGTTTAATTTCGAAGGTACTCATGGAGGAACCATTAACCGAACCATTTCTGTCGTTTCATTTCCCGGAGCGAAGATATGACACCTCAGGACCCCGGCATCGGAGTCAATCGTACGCTCATTGAGGAAAATTCTCGCCTCAAACGCGCAGTAGAGGAACTCACCATTCTGAACGACCTCGCACGGTCGATCGGCGCGCTTCACAATTCGGAAGAGATCATGCAAACGATCATCCGCCGGTCGCTCAAAGCTGTCGTAGCCGAACAGGGTGTTATCACGCTTGTCGATCAAAAATCCGACGACACGATGAGAACGCTCGTACGCACGATGGTCAGTTCGAGCGAGCATCAGCCCTTTCATTTGAATCAGAACCTCCTCGGATGGATGCACATCAATAAGAAACCCCTGCTGATCAATGATACCAAAACCGATCAGCGCTTCAGGGGTATTAAATGGGACGAGGCCATTACTTCAATCCTCTGCGTGCCGCTGATCGCCAAATCCCAACTGATCGGCATCCTGACCGTGTATAATAAGAAGGCTGCGAGCGGATTCACGGACGAAGATCAGCGCCTGCTCGCCATCATCGGCGTCCAGTCTGCACAAGTTGTCGAGAATGCCCGGCTGTATGAGGAAGAGCAGGCATTCACGCGAATGCGGCAGGAGATCCAGGTTGCCGCGACCATCCAGCATAATCTTCTTCCCGAAAAAGCTCCGCAAATACCCGGTTATGATATCGCGGGAAAAAGCGTTTCGGCACAAGTTGTCGGCGGCGATTATTACGACTTTATCCGTATCGACAACCATCGCCTCGCCTTCTGTCTCGCCGATGTCGCCGGGAAAGGATTGTCGGCAGCCCTTCTGATGGCGAACCTCCAGGCCACTCTCCGGGGCCAGTCCCTGTTTTCCGATTCGGCGAAAGATTGTATGGAGCGATCAAACAAGTTGCTTATGGAAAGCACCAGCTCCGAACGTTTCGTCACGTGTTTTTACGGAATTCTCGATAGTGAATCGAACCAGATTCATTACTCCAATGCGGGACACGACACGCCTTTCTTCTTTTCCTCTCAGAACGAACCCGAACGACTGAGTACGGGAAGCATCGTACTCGGGATGCTCGACTCGCTTCCATATTCGGAAAAATCCCTACCGGTCAATCCCGGCGACCTGCTCGTCGTCTATTCCGACGGGGTGACCGAAGCGAAGAATAAGGAAGATGTCGAGTTCGGCGATGCACGCCTCCAGTCCTTGATAGCCGCCAACAGAGACCGCTCCGCCGAAGAGCTCCTCGAGATTATAATGCAGACGGTTAACACACATATCGGGGATAATCCCCCGATGGACGACGTAACCCTGGTCGTGCTCAAACGACTGTAAGACCGGCAGCGGCGGAAAATCATACAGCAATCTCCGGATAGCCATGAGTAGCATCAAGGAGCGGAATTTCAATCGGAATATCGGTTCGCTTCCCCGAGTATTTGCATTCATCGAGGAGTTCGTCGCTGAAAACAATCTCGGAGAAACGATTCTCTTTCCCGTCCAGCTGGCAGTCGAAGAACTCTTCACGAACTTGGTCAAATATCAACCGACGGGTTCCGACGAGATATCGATTGATCTCGATATCCGCGACCGGCAGTTCGTCGTACGACTGCACAATCGCACCCCCGAACCTTTCGATATAACGCAGGTTAAAGAGGTGGATACCGAATCGTATATCAAACGGGGAAAGTCGGGCGGACTCGGTATTCATCTTATAAAAAAAGTGATGAACAACATATCTTACGATTATCGCAACGGAAAATGCACCATAACACTCTACAAAAACCTGGAGTCGTAGTATGTTCAACGTGAGTCACAATTCGAACGGAGAGATCGTATTGACCGGACGTTTAGACGCTTCCCAGGCAGATAAGGCTAAGGAGATATTCGACCGCCTGTCCGAATCGAAAGTTGTCGACCTCAAACACCTCGAATATATTTCGAGTCTGGGACTCGGAATTCTCTTCAGCACTCAGATCCGCCTCAACGACTCGGGACACTCGCTCAAGCTCATAAATATGAGCAACCATATCCGCGATGTGTTCAAATATACCTCCTTCGACAAGGTGTTCGAGATCGAATAGTCTGATTTCCCCATTCCAGCGATTTTTCGGCAATTATTTTTTTTCATCTTCCACCGACTTTTCTAAAGTTCAATTGTATTTATGTCAGATCACGAAGACATCAATTATGTCAGAGATTGTCTGGCCGGTGATTCCCGAGCATTCCACGCGCTGGTATCGAAGTATCAGAAGACGATGTTTAATACTGTTCTCAGGCTGGTTCAGGATTACGACGATGCAAAAGATGTCACTCAGGCCGCATTCATTAAATGCTATGAGCATCTTGGATCATACAACAGTTCATATAAATTCTTCAGCTGGCTGTACCGCATCGTCGTCAATGAATCGCTCAACTTCAACAACTCGAGAAAGCGGATCGTGCCCATCGATTCGTATGTCGTATCGGCGGAGGAAAATCCGGAATCGGTTTACAGAACTCGGGAGACGCAAACCAAACTCCAGGAAACGCTCAATGAGCTGAAAAATGATTACCGGACAGTCATCGTGTTGAAGCATTTCGAGCAGCTGTCGTATCAGGAAATCAGCGACATCCTACATATTCCCGTCAAAACGGTCAGATCCAGATTGTTTACGGCAAGGAAACTGCTCCGGGACGGCTTATCGAACAAAGGAATTGATTAAATGGTCGAGGAAAAATACTACGAATTGATGAACAAGCTCATCGACGGAGAATCGTCTCCGGCCGAGGAGGAGGAGCTCAGGCGATATTTAGACCGTAATCCGGAAGCACAGACCGCATACCGGGAGTTATTGAGCCTTACGGAAAACCTCAACCGCACCGAAGAGGTTGAACCCCCGCCGGCGCTTATGTCCGATATTATGTCCGGTATTCGCAAAAGGAGTCACCCGGCTCCCGCCCGGTACAACGGTTTTATTGCGTATATCGGATTGATATTTTCACGTAACCCCGTTATCAGATATGGAATATCGTTCGCGACAGGTCTGCTGGCAGGAATTCTCATCCTGGGAGTGTATTCGGATCTCGGAACGGAATCGGTAACGAAATCCGACGTTTACGGTACGATGCTTCCCGGGCATGTTGTCTCTTCTCTCCGGGATGGAGCAAAATTTGATATTCACTCCCCGGGTATCGCCGGTTCGGTAGTATTTCAGTATACCTCGGATCTCATTGTCGGCCGGATTGAGTTACACTCGGAAATGCCCGCAGAGCTTGTCCTGCGGTTTCCGCCCGAATCACTATCCGTTCATGCACTTCACCATACCCTTGTATCGAATCCTTCGATAATACTCGATCAATCATCATTAATCATATCACACACCGGCGATGGGATCTATACCGTGTTCTTTTCCGACAGTATAAATTATACCGGTCCGGTGCACGTTACGCTCTCCGCCGGCGGATCGCAGTTGGCAGAGAAAATGCTGATTATCCGTGAACGACGCTGATTCGCCGCCGGAGGGGCCGAGTAACCGAATCCGTGCCGGAGATAACGTCCCGAATCAACTTTTTCGAGCTTCGTTTGTATTTATACAGAGTGTAAAGTTCAACCGATCGCACGCGATTATGCAACAAACACCATTCATTTTCAGAAGGAGGAACCTATGACAGCTCAAAATCGAAAACAGGGGAGCAAAACCGGACTGCTTATCGCAGCGGTCGTTGTTTTAGCCGCCGGTATCGTGTACTTATCGTTCTTCTATCCGGCACCCGACGGCGATGATGTCCGGGGTACCATAGGCGGGGTGGAACGAGCCCAGCGCTATGATTCGAAACAGATGGCGGACGCAGATGTCGTTCTGGAGGGAGAAATAAACAAGCGAAAGATGATGACGGAGGCGTTCTCGCAGATGGATCCTCAAACTCAACTGGCCGCCTATTCGGCGCTCGACGCCAGGTACAGGATTCAAGCGTTCCAGGAGCTGGAGGCACATCAACAACTCGAAGCGTATTCCTCGTTATCCGCATCAGCACAACTCAAGGCTTACGGCGCTCTGCCGGAAGCGGTGCAGCTGGCGGCATACAGGGCGCTGGACGACCGTCATCACATCCGGTTGTACGACCGTATGTTTCCCGAGCACGCCGGATTATCGGACCGTGAGAAGGTTGCCCAGTTCAAAGAGCTCGCTAGCAATGTGCAGTTAGAGGCATACAATAGGAATCTCGATGCAAACATGAGATTGGAGGCCTTCCAGACGCAGCTCGAGGCGGCGGCTCAGCTTCAGGCGTTTCAATCGATGGAGACCGCCGACCGGCTGGCGGCATTCGATCAATTGGAGGCGCGTATCCGGCTCGATGCTTACCACCAGCTCGACTCCAGAATTCAGCTGCAGGCCATGACGTTGCTTGACCGTGGAATACAGATATCCGCATTTCAGGGGTTGGAAGCACAGTATCAACTTGAAGCGTTCCATTCGCTGGCTGCACATCAGCAACTTGACGCGTATCACATGGTATCCGCAGCCGCACAGCTTGAGGCTTACGGCACTCTGCCGGAGGCGGTGCAGCTGGCAGCATACAGAGCGTTGGACGACCGTCATCACATCCGGTTGTACGATCGAATTTTTCCGGAACACGCCGGATTATCGGACCGTGAGAAGGTTGCTCAATTCAAAGAGCTTGCGAGTAATGTGCAGCTGGAAGCGTACAACAGGAATCTCGAGGCGAACGTGAGATTGGAGGCGTTCCAGACGCAGCTCGACGCGGCAGTTCAGCTTCAAGCGTTTCAATCGATGGAATCCGCCGACCGGCTGGCGGCATTCAAAATGATGGAGGATCGGATGCAGCTTTCCGCATACCACAATATCGTGATGGAATAGGATTACGTAAAGCAGCATTTCGGGAGCGTTGGGAGCGAAGCGAATCTGTTGAGAACCGGCGAAGGTATTCACATACCTTCGTCGGTTTTGTATCTGTATCGGCACCCTGCAGCTTGTCTGCAATCCGCAGACCATCCAATTTTCGACTGGCCGTTCGTTCATATGCAAAGAATTGTCGGATATTTATTTGCCACACTGGCGTTCGTCTGTTCCGTGGCCGGATCCTCGCACGCACAGCTCAATATGCTCCGCACCGAAAATCTTCGCGTTGTCTATTTCCCCCCGCACTCGTATGTGATACCTCATCTCGCCCGCTGTTTTCATAATGCCTTCGATTTTCACAGCAGAATCTTCAATTATACGCCGTCCGAGGATATTATGTTGTTCCCGCACAGCTTCAGCGATTACGGAGCCGCGGGAGCAGCAACGATTCCATGGAATTTTATCACTCTCTGTATCGAGCCTTTCGACTACGTCTATGAAACCAGGCCGGCAAATGAGAGGATGAACTGGCTGACCAGCCACGAGCTCGTACATATTGTAGCCACCGATCGGGCTTCAAAGAGCGACCGGGTTTATCGCTCGATATTTTCCGGAAAGGTAGTCCCGACCGTCGAAAATCCGATCTCGATGTTCTATAGTTATCTCACGACGCCGCGCTGGTATTCGGCGCGCTGGTATCACGAGGGTATCGCGGTCTTCATGGAAACATGGATGACGGGAGGTAAAGGGAGGGCCCTCGGCGGATACGACGAGATGGTATTTCGGACGATGGTGCGCGATAGTTCCTATTTCTACGATTTCGTCGGACTGGAATCCGAAGGTACGACCATCGACTTTCAGATCGGCGCAAATTCGTATCTCTACGGAACCCGTTTCATCAGCTACCTGGTCTATCGATACGGACCCCTGAAATTCATCGAGTGGGTGAAACGAAGCGACGACAGCAGGCGATATTATGCATCCCAGTTCCGCAAGATATACGGAACCTCGCTGGACGCCGAATGGTCTGCGTGGATCTCATGGGAGCATGCGTGGCAGGAATCCAATCTCCAGTCGGTGAGACGCAATCCCGTCACACGGCACAGGAATATATACGACGGCGTCCTTGGCTCGATATCCCGGGCGTATTATAATCCCGACAGAAGAGAGTTGTATGTGGGCGTCAATTATCCGGGTGATCTTGCACACCTCGCGGTTGTCAATATCGAGACGGGACGCAAATCGAAACTGGCGAATGTCACGACGCCGGCGCTCTATTACGTTACCCATCTGGCATACGATCCGCGGAACGAAGTACTGTTTTATTCGACGAATAACAGCAGGGGGTGGCGGGGTCTCTATAAATTGGATGTGCGCACGGGAAGGTCCGAGCGGCTACTCGAAAATGCGCGAATCGGCGATTTTGCCTTCAATACCGCCGACGGTTCTCTGTGGGGAGTGCAGCATCATAACGGTATTTCGCGGCTGGTGCGGATACCCGAACCATACGACGAGTGGCACCAGATCTTTCCGCTCGCATACGGGAGGGATCTCTTCGATCTCGATATCTCGCCCGATGGGAAGTATTTAACCGGTTCGCTCATCGAAATCAGCGGGGAACAGCGCCTCGTCCGGATGGAGACGGAGCTGCTCGTAAAAGGCGAGAGTTCGTTTGAGATACTCTACGAGTTCGAAGGGAATTCGCCGGCCAACTTCGTGCATGCCGCCGACGGCCGTTATCTGTTCGGGACGTCGTTCTATTCGGGAGTATCGAACGTTTTTCGCTTCGATACCGAGACGAAAACAATGGCAGCTCTTTCGAATACCGAAACAGGATACTTTCGCCCGCTTCCCGTCTCGGAGGATTCGCTGATCGTTTTCGAGTTTACCGGGGCCGGCTTCAATCCGGTCATGATCGCGAACGAGCCGGTTGAGCGCGTGAGTGCGATCCGGTTCCTCGGACAGGCGGTCGTCGAAAAATACCCCGAACTGGAAACATGGTCGCTCGGTTCTCCGGCATACATCGACATCGATTCGCTGACGATCTATCGCGGGGAATACCGGAGCCACCGGAACCTCGCGCTTGCTTCCGTATACCCGGTAGTGGAGGGATACAAGAATTTTGCGGCGGTCGGCCTCCGGACGAATATTTCCGACCGGGTCGGACTTCACTCGATAGATATTACCGCGGCTCATACGCCGAATACGCGCCTGCCGTTCGCCGAGCGATTTCATTTATCCGCCAACTATCGCCGCTGGCCATGGCGCATCAATGCCTCCTATAATAAATCGGATTTTTACGATCTCTTCGGTCCGACGAAAGTGAGCAGGAAAGGTTATTCCGTCGGTGTTCAGTATCAGAATTCGATTTTCGACGAGCGTCCCCGGATCATGGATTACTCGCTCAGCGCATCGGGATACTGGGGACTCGAGCGGCTGCCCGATTTCCAGAACATCGGCACATCGTTCGATAATTTTTATATAGCGTCGGGACGGCTGAGTTACACGCATCAGCTTCGGACGCTCGGGGCGGTCGAAGTCGAACGGGGTGTGCGCTGGAGTCTGAACGTTCATGGGACGTTCGTCCGCTCTGAAGTGTTCCCCCGGGCCTATACGAATTTCGACTACGGACTCCCCCTTCCGCTCGCGCATTCCTCCGTGTGGATCAGATCGTCCTTCGGCTATTCCACGGGCGAGCGGCTTGAACCGTTCGCGAATTTCTTTTTCGGCGGATTCGGAAATAACTGGGTCGATCACCGCGAGGTACGGCGTTATCGTGAATCGTATGCATTCCCCGGGAAGAAGATCAATGCGGTCGGTGGCACCAACTACGCGAAAGCAATGATCGAGTGGAGCTTGCCGCCCGTCCGATTCAGAAGATTCGGGTTCCCCATGATCTATTGCAATTGGATGCAGTTGAATATATTCTCGGGCGGGATCGCAACAAATCTCGACAGCGATACGTATGGAAGAGAGCTCGCGAACACGGGCGCTCAGCTCGATATGCAGCTCGTTCTCTTCTCGATGCTCGAGTCGACGCTCTCGTTCGGCTTTGCCGCGGCGTACGAGAAGGGAAACGCCGCGACAACCGAATATGTGATTTCATTGAAACTATTGAGGTAATTCGAACCTCGGCGAACTATGAAGGTAATGACAGAAATCGTCCTCGGATTGGTACCGGTTCTCTTCTTTCTCGCGGGATTGGTTGCGCTCGATACGTTCAGATTGATTAAATTTCAGGCGGTCGCCACCGCGATCGGGGTCGGATGCGCTGCTGCGCTCGCGGCATACCTGGTGAACATCGCGGCGCTGTCGGCCCTTGATATATCCGTGACAGCTTATTCGAGGTACGCCGGTCCCGTCCTCGAAGAGGCGCTCAAAGGAATATTTATCGTATATCTGATACGGGTAAGTAAGATAGGATTCCTGGTCGATGCGGCAATCCTCGGTTTTTCGGTAGGTGCAGGATTTGCTTTGGTCGAAAATATTTATTATCTACGAACATTGTCCGATGCTCATCTGCTCGTCTGGATCGTACGGGGTCTCGGCACGGCGGTCATGCATGGCGGTACGACCGCCATTTTCGCTATAATCTCTAAAGCGTTGACGGACAAGCACGAAAAAGGTTCTGCTCATCTTTTCATACCCGGGTTGGCTATCGCCGTCATAGTTCACTCGGTATATAACCATTTTCTACTGCCGCCCGTATACATGACTGTCTCGATAATGGTGCTGCTCCCGCCTTTAATAGTCGCAGTGTATTACCGGAGCGAGCGGACGACGCGGGAATGGCTCGGCATCGGACTCGATGAAGATGTCGAACTCCTCCGGATGATCGATGCAGGCAGCATCGACCGGACGCGGATAGGGCAATACCTGCAGACGATGCTGCATACCTTCCCCGGCCTTATCGTCGGGGATATGCTCTGTTATCTGAGGATTTATCTCGAGCTCTCGGTTCGCGCGAAGGGTATTTTGATCATGCAGGAGACCGGATTCAGACCGAAAGCAGACCCCGAGGTCGACCGGAAGTTCGAGGAATTGAAATATCTTGAAAAAAGCATCGGCCGAACGGGAAAGCTCGCACTGCTTCCCCTCCTTCGGATACGAAACCGCGATCTGTGGCAGCTGCATATGCTTAAGACCATCTGACTGCGGACAACCATACACTTCAATCAATAACTGGAGACAGAGCATGAAAATTCTAACTGACGTAAAACACGGCGTAGTAGTTCTGACGCCGAAAGGAAATCTCATGGGCGCTCCGGAAACGGAAGAGTTCCGTGAGGCGATCAAGCAGCAGCTCCAGGTCGGCGCGACAAAATTTGTCATCGATCTCAAGAGCGTTAAGTGGATGAACAGTCTCGGACTCGGATCTCTCATCTCAGCCTACACATCGGTAAAGAATAAAGATGGCCTGATGGTGATCGCGAACGTGTCCGAAAAGGTCGAAAGCGTCTTCATGATCACGCAGCTTATCAAGGTATTTCAGAATTACAAATCGGTCGATGAAGCGCTCGATGAGATCGGCGTGAAGGAGTGATCGGGTCTCAGCGGATGTACCGGAAAACGATGTAGAAATCCATCCCGGCACATTACGCCAACGGCCCGAAGGATGCATGATGCAATAACACGATTTCACCGCAGGGAACGGATGCGGCTGCTCCCGTACCACCCTGGTATTAAGGAGCACATCCATTTCGTATGTACCCGTTGCGAGCGGATGGCCGCCTTGCCCCGCAGACCGGATCGTTCACCCGCCATGCGGCAGTCAGCGATGGCGCGGGGGGAAGCCTGAACGGGGTTCCGGGATCGCGGTAACTCTATGAAGATCGTACAGGTAATAACCCGTATATCATCATCCGAGCGATACCGTTTCCACCCTCACTTCATTTACGAAAGGATATACTATGAAAGGTCAAATTCTCGACTACTCGGTTCAGACGAATACCGGTACCATAACCGGTAGCGACGGTGGTCGATACACGTTCACAGGATCGGAATGGAAAGGAAATGTTACTCCCGCTCGCGGCATGGCGGTGGATTTTGAATCCGACGGCACGCAGGCAAAAGGCGTTTTCATTGCACTCGGAAGCGCGGCACCTGGAGAGAAAAATAAAGTCGTTGCCGGCGTCCTCGCAATTCTGCTGGGTGGTCTCGGCATTCATAAATTCTATCTCGGATTCACCGTACCGGGTCTCATTTATCTGCTCGTGAATACGGTCGGTTTTTTCATTACATGGCTGTTTCTCTTTATTCCGAATATCGTACTCGGAGTGATGGCTTTGGTCGAAGGTATTATCTATCTCACGAAGTCGGATGAGGAATTCGATCAACTCTATGTTCAGCAGAAGAAGCAATGGTTCTGATGGTTACGATTTGAAACGCTTCACGGACTCCGGACCTGTCGAACCGCTATCGGTACGAATCGAGGTCCGGAGATCCCGTTCCCTCCTCCTCGCGTCCTGCCTGCATCAATATCAGTTTCCGGCTTCACATCCGTCTTTCACATGTGCTCCAGAGAGGCTCTAATGTCCCGACCATATCTCGGCTGAGTTCTATTCGTTGAGTTCTATTCGTGTTGAAAAAACGGTAAAATTTCAATATCCTTAATACCATCTCCGGTATCTGCAGTATAGCTCATATATATGGTAGTATATTTGTTCTCATAATGGAGCGCTTTAGTATACGATTCCGCTCTTCCGGACTGGAATCGATAGGTTTAAGATGCGGGCGGCCATCGTGACGCGGTCCGGATTCCGTCACAGACGCACTTTCTCGCACTTCCCGGTCAAATTGATACTATGAATCAGCATTCCGTTCGGCCGGATATTTTCATTACTAACGGAGGTAATATGAAAGTTTTTCGAATCGGTTTCTCAGCGGTATTTATACTCACTATCTTCTCAATCGCTTCTTTCTCGGCTCAACCGATGACGGCTCATCGGGTGCTCGACAATATGCGTGCGGCATACGAGAAGAGCATCGAGAACGTGAACGATTATACCATGGTTACCGACATGTTTACGACCTACCATAAGAAAGTCATGGTGGACGGTAGACCGGTTTTCAAGACCAGAACGGAGCTCAAGGGGATGGAAGGGATACCCGGTATGGGCAAAACTGCCGTCGTCGGGCAGAACGATATGTTCGGAGATAAGATGTACGAACAGCTCAGGAAGGACGCATCCTACGAGGGAACCGGCCGGGTAAACGGCGCATCGACTCATATACTGTTTCTCAGTGAGTTAAAACCGCCGCAGGATGAAGGCGATGATCATCCCCCTATGAAGAATGTACGCATGTATATCGATACCGATATATGGGTTCTTCGCCAGATGACGTTCGATATGGAGATGGAACAGGAGGGAAAGACTCAGCAGGTACAGCCTGTCATCTCCTTCGATGATTACCGGAACGTACAGGGCCTGATGATACCGTATACGACGAAGATGATCATGGAAGGGATGGACGAGAGCGTATCGGCTGAAGACCGTGAAAAAGCGCGCCAGGGGATGCAGGAACTCGAACAACAGATGGCTCAGATGCCGGAACAGCAGCGAAAGATGATGGAGGGGATGTTGAAACCTCAGCTCGAGCGGCTGCAGAAAATGCTTGCCGGCGATAAAATGGAAATGACCTTTGAGGTACAGGAAGTGAAAGTGAATACGGGTCTGTCGAACGATTTATTCGAATGAACGCTTACGCCGGAGGCGGGCATCGAATACCCGTCTCCGGCTATTACATACCGCCGCTGACCGTGTCGGTCGACTCCGAAGCTTTCGATCCCTCCATTTTCTTATACATGAATCCTATCGGCTGCAACGATACGGGATCCATTCGCGGGAATCTATCTCCTTGCCGAAACATATCAATTCATGATGAAGCCGCCTATTGCACGTAAAATCGCTCGGGAACTCCGGACTCACGGAGATGTGAGGATCGATGAGTATTACTGGCTCCGCGAACGCGATAATCCGGAGGTGCTCGAATATCTCCGCCGGGAGAACGAATATACGGGTGCAGCCATGCGCGATACGGAATCGTTTCGGGAGGACCTGTATCGGGAAATGTTGGCGAGAATAAAAGAGACGGATCTGTCGGTACCGGTCCCGCACGGGGATTACGTATATTACTCCCGCACGGAACAGGGGAAACAATACTCGATCTATTGTAGAAAATCGAGAACTTCCGGAACCGGGGAAGAGATACTGCTCGATCTCAACGTCCTTGCCGGTGAGAAAGGATATCTACGCCTCGGCGTCTTCGAGATCAGTCCCGCGCACGATCTGCTCGCTTACTCGATCGATACCGACGGATCAGAGACCTATACGTTGCGGTTTCGCGATCTTCGGACCGGCATCGATACCGGTGAGTCGATAGAGAATACGTACTATTCACTTTCGTGGGCGAACGATAACCGGACCGCGTTCTATACCGTGCTCGACCGGCAAAAACGACCCTATATAGTTTTCAGACACACCCCGGGTACGGATCCCGCCGGAGATGTCAAAATCTATCATGAGCCGGACGAGGCGTTCTTTATCTGGCTTACGAAAACGCGGAGTAAAAAATACATCCTGTTAAATATAGAGAGCCACACGACGTCGGAAGTGCGGTATCTCGATGCCGATACCCCGCTCGGTGACTTCAGGCTTTTCGCTCCCCGGAAAGTTGGAGTAGAGTATTTGCTGTATCACGGCGAAGGCACGTTCTTCGTGCTTACCAACGAACATGCGGTCAACTTTAAGCTCCTGGAGATGCCCGAAGCTGAAGCCCCCGCCGGGAACCGGACGGAAGCGATCCCGCACCGGCCGGAAGTCAAAATAGACAGCATCGACCTCTTCAAAAATCATATAGTGGTCTACGAACGCCGCGGCGGTTTCCGCACGATACGGATCGCCGGTATATCTGACCGGGTTTTCCATACGGTTGAATTCTCCGAGCCGGTATATACCGTCTTCGAAGGGGAGAATCCGGAGTACGAAAGCGATGTGCTCCGGTTTCAATATTCATCCCTGATAACGCCGCTTTCGGTCTACGACTACCATATGCGGGACAGAACGCTCGAACTGAAAAAGCGCAGCGAGGTTCTTGGAGATTACGATTCTGGACGTTATTCCTCCGAACGCCTGTACGCTCCGCTCTCCGACGGAACAGAGATTCCTATTTCGATCGTATACAGGAAAGATATAGGCATTGACGGAATGAATCCCCTCTTGCTGTACGGCTACGGCGCGTACGGAATAAGCATGGATCCATCGTTCGCATCGACGCGCCTCAGCCTGCTCGACCGCGGATTCATCTTTGCAATCGCTCATATCCGCGGCGGCGGAGAGTTCGGTCGCCCATGGTATGAAGCCGGGAAACTGATGCATAAGAAGAATACGTTCTCCGATTTCATCGCTTGTGCCGAATATCTGATCGTACGGAACTATACATCGAAGGATCTGCTGGTCGCGATGGGTGGAAGCGCGGGAGGGATGCTGATCGGCGCGGTTCTGAATCTGCGCCCGGATCTCTTCAAGGCGGCGGTCGCGAAAGTACCGTTCGTGGATACGCTCACCACAATGCTCGATTCCTCGGTTCCGTTGACCGTCATCGAGTATGAGGAATGGGGGAATCCGAACCGGAAAGAGTTTTACGACTATATAAAATCCTATTCCCCCTACGACAATGTAGCTCCGCAGCGGTATCCTCATCTGCTCGTGATCGCCGGACTGAACGACCCGCGCGTACAGTATTGGGAGTCCGCAAAATGGACGGCAAAACTACGTGCCGTAAAAGCGGACAGAAATCTGCTTCTCCTCAAGACCGATATGGGGGTGGGACACGGAGGCGCATCAGGCCGGTACGACTATCTCAGGGATATCGCATTCGAGTATGATTTCATCTTCTCTGCGACCGGTCGAAGGGATCTACTCTGAGACGACATGCGCGGTTTATCGATGACCGAAGGCGACCCGCCTCAGCAAAATACTTCGGAAAATTTTCTTATATTTATGATTGCATTTCCGGACCGGTTGAATATCCGGAAGCTGTACCCCGGTGTGGATTGCCATCCAACCGGTTCACTATTCCTTCATGAGGTTTACCTATGCTCGATCTGTTGCTCAGCGATGCACCGATCGTGGTCTATGTGCTCATCCCCGGCCTGATATTCCTTGCGCGCGTCATCGACGTGGCAATGTCGACGGTCCGCATCGTCTTCCTGATGAAGGGAGAAAAATCTCTTGCCGCGTTGATCGGGTTCTTCGAATCGCTCGTGTGGCTCATTGCAATCAGCCAGATAATTCAGAACGTGACCAATGTGCCCGCCTATCTCGGATGGGCGGCGGGTTTCGCACTCGGCAACTACATGGGACTGATCATCGAGGAACGGCTGGCGGTCGGCAAGATCATCGTGCGGATTATTACCCAGATCGAATCGACCGCTCTCATAGAGCAATTTAAAAAAGCAGGATACGGCATTACGCACTTCGAGGCGCAGGGGACGGCCGGTCCCGTGAAGATCGTTTTCCTGGTGATCAATCGCGATCAGTTCGATCAGGCTGTGCGGATCATACAGGAATTCAATCCTAAAGCTTTTTATACCATTGAGGACGTCCGTTCGGCCCGGGAAGGGATCTTCCCGCCGACGAAAGCATTCTACTCGCGATTTAACATATATGATCTCTTCCATCTGCCGAAACGAAAATAAGATCAATGCATGGACTGCGTGAGTGCGCGTATTTCCGGATATCGTATGGATCTCTACCGGTAAGTCGCTTCAGATCGATCAATGAGTTTCGGAACGGTTGAGTCGCATCGGGATATACCCTCCCCTTTGCGTTCAATCGATGGCATGCATGACCATGCTCAGTTTGTCCCTCTGCTCTTCGGGAAAACCGATACCGGTCGAGAGATATGCGTCCGCCAGATCCGAGAGGGCGACGGCCGTCTCGTACCGGTCTTCTCCCCCGGTGAGCGTGTCAAGCGCCTCGGTGAGCGTTGTCTCCGCGAGCTCAAGCTCACCGAGCTTGTGGTAGGCGATGGCGATACCGGCGAGGCTCCGGCTTTTCGATGCTCCATCCCGGGACAATCGGGCTAACGCCGCTGCTCTGCCGGGGTGGCCGGCTTCCGCGAACGCCCGGGCGGACTCGGTGATAATCCGTTCCCTGAATGCCTGAACGGTTATCGATTCGATGTTATTCTGCGTTATGGAGAAAAATCTCTCAGTCTCCGGTGCATTATTTCGTTCCGCATAGGAGATCGTGATGTGTGCAGCAAGGAGCGCACGGGCCGCGGCATCTTCCAGATCGGAAAGTATCTCTTCCGCTTTGGCGAAAGCGCCACTCCGTGCATATGCCGCCGCTACCGCGGATTGCAGCTCGTTGGTAAAAAATCCCGCTCCGTCCTGCTGCGTTCCTGCGTACTCATCCGCCCTGTCGATGACGCGTGTACCCTGTCCCGCATCCCGGTAATACGATAGAATTACCGTCCAGGATCCTAGGCTCTGCTGGGCTCCGGATATTTTTTCCGCAAGCTGAACAGCTTCCTGAAAAAGTTCCGTTGCCCGGCTCTGCCGTTCCGATTGATTGTGTTTGACCGCGAGATACACGAGTGTTTCGATCCTGTGCGTGATCGACTGTTCGGTTTCAGCCGCCTGAATCGCCTGGCGGAATATTCTGTTTGCGAGATCTCCGTAGCCCTCCCGGTGATACTGCACGGCGATGCCGGACAATGCGCGGGCTTTAAAATTGGGATCGGGGATCTCCTCGGCAAGCTCGCGTCCGCGGCGATACTCACCCGCCTCTTCATATGAGAGCGCAATGCGTGCAAGCACGGAGGATTTGAAATAGTCGACTTGTATTGAATTCGCAACGGATTCCGCCTGCTCCCGATTTCCGATTTCCACCAGATACTCTCCTATGAGTCCGATCGTGCGGGCACGATCGTTCCGGTCTTCGATCGACCGGGCGGTCTCCAGCGCTCTTTCAATATCCCGGCTGTGCAGGTAAAGAAGCGCGAGTTTCGGTCTGATATCCGTCCCCCCGGTTTGAGAGGAGATTTTATCGGCCGCATATTCGACCGAGACGAGAAGGCCTTTCTCGGCTGCAGGATGCGGACCCCGGGCAGTTTCACCGGTTCCGGGCGGTCTGCATGCATGGAATAGAAGGGGAATGAGCAGGGTAATGATCGGATATGAGCGGCGGATATGATTCACGCTGAGCTTCCTCTCGATAGTATATGGATTTCCGGTGATCGGATTTTATATGCACCTCATTGTGGATTCTTCATATAGATCTGTCGATAAAAGACTGCTTGATGCATATATTCCGAATATATATTTTTTTCATGACATTATCAGGGCGTGAGCCTTCCGGTCGCCCTTACCTGACGACAACCATTCGTTTTGTTTCAACAAATGTATCGGTCCGTGCGTTTCCCTTTTTATAAGGTGAAAAGGATAACCTGTAGAAGTATACGCCTCCGGCGATTCCTTCAACGTCGACTGCTACGGCGTATGTCCCCGCGGATTGAGAAAGATCGACGAGTGTTCTGATTTTCTGGCCGAGCGGATTAAACAGTTCCATCCTGACCCTTCCTTCCTCCGGAATACCATAGACAATCCGGGTGGCCGGATTGAACGGGTTTGGAAAATTTTGCGATAGAAAGAACCTGTCAGGAATCGCCGTTGCGGATTCGTCAATCGAGACGATGATGAGCTCATCCTCGCCGCCCGCCTGCCGGTACCGGGCAGAAAACTCCTGCAGGTAATGATTGACGATGACCGGGTGATAAATTACGACCGTGTTCTCATCATTGCGTTCGTTTGCCGCACGCGACCAGTTGTGAGAACCGGTAATAACCGCTCCGTTCAGCCGTGCATCCTCGGAATCGATAATCGCATATTTATGATGCAGCAGTCCGAACGCCTGCGGAAACGACAACACATCCCCCCACGCGCCGAGGTTTTGAAACTGACTACCGGTCACTGAAATATCGCCGATGACGCCGCGAACCGTTACACCCTGATCATACCTGTTCTTCAGCGCTTCAACGATCGTGGATCGGGTGATAAGATTCAAGCCGAGATTGATGGAATATTCCGACCGGCCCAGCGTCCTGATGATCTGGTTCTCGACCGTTCCGAAGCTGCCGAATCCCTGCGGGCTGAAGAACAATCGTACGTAAGCATCTCCGATCCAGAAAACGGTGGGGCTGACGACGTTCTTTTCGGCTCCGAATTTCGAATTTCCCGGATCCGGATCCGATCCGGCGCTTCCCCACATCTGCTCGAACTCCCGCGTATATGCATTGGCAATTGAGACATCCTGAAATTCAATCAGGTTCTGATAATGGTTATACGTTCCTTCGTCGGTCGCATTCCACGATCCGGTGATCGCCCATATCTCTTCCGGTGTACCGCCGTGATAATCTATAACGACAAATTTATTATGATGGATTCCCGAATCTATCTGGCCATAGTTGTATCCACCCGCAGCGACGGCGATCCCGGCTTCGATCATCCGGTCGTACATAATTCCCGTGGAACTGTTCAATATCCTGTCGCGATCCATGATGATCCGGACCCGCACTCCGTCATCACGGGCGGATATGAGCGCGCCGGCGATATCGTTTCCCGTTTCGCCGCTGATGCTGTAGAGTGCAAGGTCGATCGAGTGCCGGGCATTTTGTATACGCGAAATCAAGTGCCGGCTGAAGTCCATGATTCGGGCCGGTCCCTCCGCCGCAAGAGAAACATCGATGGTCTGATTGAAATACACATTGATCTCTTGAGATGCACCGGAAGATCGGGTAACTACGGGATAGTTTCCCGAAATTGTTGTATCGCCCCCCGCTGCCGAGCGGATCTGGAGATTGTAGACGGTTGCAGGCTGCAGACCTCCGACGATGAGGGTGTGTTCTTCGGAAAGGTCTTCCTGTACGATAGCACCCAGTTCGTATCCGGTCGTCAGGCCGTACCGGACTTCGCTCGTTCCCGGGCCGCCCGTGCGCCAGCTCAGCGTGACGGTCGATTCGGTTGCCGCCGTTTCGTAGGGCGGGAGACTGACGATTGGCGGCGCATCCGAATCGAACAGGATGTCGGCCGCATATCGAGGCATCAACTGATAGCCGCCGATATACGGAGGCTGGCTCCTGAATTGGCTTACGACACCGACGATGTCGAATCTGCCGGACGGTGCGGGACGACCGGCAAAATCGACCGCCTTGTTGATCCGTACCTCGAGCTGGCCATCCGTATCGCGCAGTATATAATTAGTACCAGCCCCGCCGACCGTCCAAAAATCTGCATGTACAGTCACGCCGTTCAATCGAACCAGCATTCCTTCATAAAGTTCGAGTCCGCCTGCACCGTCCGCCGAAATATCCGCGAGTGTAACGACCGTCGGTTCGACTGAAGCAATGCCGTGCGAATCTACAACCAGGGCGCTTTCGTCGAGCTGATTCAAACCGAAGAATTGTGTTACCTTCCCCATGATCGTTACCTCCTCGCCGATGGAAACCCGCGACGATACACCTGAGGGAGAGAAAACCGCCAATCCACCGGTTGCATCCTGTACGAACGAAGGTCCGATGCTCCCCGTGCCGATGTCGCCGCTCCCCGATTCGAACTGATCCGATACCGTCACCGTGCCGCGTATCGTCTTCCACGAGCCCGCATGGACCGAAATACCCTCCGCATCGTTCTCCGAGACATGCTTTATCGGAACGGGCGTTCCCCAGATACGCACTGTCGGCGACTGTGCGATTGTGTGAGTTTTATCGGTATCGACTCCCGTTCTGACAACGCAGGTGTACTCACCCGTAACATCCGGTAGAGGCAGATCGATTATGGACACAATGAGTTCACGTTCCAGGGTTATTTCCGTGTTCGATATCCGTACCTTTGATTCTGATATCATGACGATCGCATCGGGGTCCGAAACAGAGACATGTTCCGGTGCGAGTTCGGTTGCCCAATCCGGAAAGAGGATATCGACATGGGTGATCGCAATCGTGTCGTTCGACCCCGAGACCGAGATCTCGAAGGACTGATTAACTCCACCACGAAAGATGTCCCGGGAGATCGACGCAGTACCGGTTCCGTTCCCGGGATGTCTGGCGGATTGCACAAGAATATCGCCGACGCGGAGTTGCGGGCGGCTGCCGGTTCCGGATTCATAATAATATTTCCACCGAAGCTGAACAACCGGCTGATCATGCGTTTCTGCAGCGAGCAGCGTGGGACCGAAACGCCGGGAATCTCCGGCGGAAGATGCAGCGTACTCAATCGGTCCGGGAACGTCCGTAAATGTACCCGTCGTGCCGATGCGGTATTGCAGCCGTATCCGGTAATCCCTCCCCGGCGCATCGACAGTACCTCCGGTCCATGAAACCAGGATGTTTGAGATCCCGATCGTATTAAGCGCAAGCACCGCGGCGCCGAGATCGCCTGCGGTCCCGATGTTGCGCCAAGAAAAACCCTCTGCTCCTAATCCGTTCATCCTGCTGCCGGCGTTTGCCTGGTAATCGCCGATATAATCCGCGTTCGGCTCGTCGGATAAGCGGGGATCCTGCCGCGGTCCGCGGTGAAACCGGATATGCTGCGGGTAGGATCCCGCCGGCTCCGATGCATGCCATGCCGGCATGGTGTAATCTCCCGTCGAGAGGTCGAACGGTTCCGGATTTGTTTGCGGGTATGCCGGGGGACAGAGAACAGTGTAGAACGCACACATACAGAGAAGAAGACGTTTCATAGCGCCATCCGATGATGAACCCTCTGAAAGAATCCGGCTTCGGTCATACCTCGACAGATCGTCTCACTGCGCGTCGTCTGAATGATATGCAGCTCGAATCCTATGTTCTTCAGCGGGAATTGGATTAATCGGCTTCGCCTGTCCGTGAAAAAAAAATCATCAGGCAATGAATTAAGGTTAACCGGTATCAACCGGCATCGGAGATGGTTGTTATGAAGAGTACTCAACCGTCGGTAGAGGTCGAATCGGAGATAAAATTAAAAACGAGTGTTATACATCGGGGGAAGATCCGGGCGCCGGAACAATGCGGATCGGTCTGAAGAGAATTTCATGGGACGTCAGAATGTATGTATTTTCAGGATAAAATCCAACCTGACCGGTGAATCCTGCGAAAATGGATCGGATGTTTTCCGCCGAAGCATTCCGGGAATTATTCGATTCCCGAATAAAAGCGGAGCGTTCGTTTTGCGGTCATGTGACGGTGGGCTTGCTGCCGGTATGTTTGACATACGACTTGGTGTCGATGATCTCCCTTATCTGCTCCACGGCGTACGCCGCCTCTTCTTCGGTATTGTAAAAATGAGGTGCGATGCGGATGCCCGCCTGCTTCCGGTAATCGACCAGTATTCCACGTGCGATAAGTTCCCTGCTGACCTCAAATCCATGGGGTACGGAGACGGTAACGGTTCCGCCGCGTTTTGTGCGGTCGATCGGTGTGTGTACGGTAAATCCGTACTCGAGCGCTTTGTCGATTACGATCCCGGTGAGGTGCAGCGAGCGCTCCCTGATTTTCGGTATGCCCGCCTTTCGAAGCAGGGCCGGACCTTCAGCGGCGGCGTACAGCGCTGGAATAGGCGGTGTACCGTTCAGGAAACGTTTCGACGCTGCAGCGGGTTTGAAATTTCCTGTGTCGAACTCGAACGGATTATCGTGAGCGAACCAGCCGGTAAACTCAGGTTCGAGAGTCGCACTCAACCCGGGTTTTACGTACATGAAACATGTGCCCGGTCCTCCGCAGAGCCATTTGAGCACGCCGCCGGCGACAATATCTACGTCAAGGCGTTTCACATCGAACGGTATAATGCCTGTCGATTGATAAACATCCAGGATAACAAGCGCCCCGACGCTGTGAGCATGCCGAACGATCGCTTCCGCATCCTGGATATATGCGCTCCTGAAGAGAACGTGCGACATCACGACAAAGAGAGTCCGCTCATCGATTGCATCGATCATATCTTCCGTTTCGACGCCGATAGTATCTCTCGACTTTACGAGCCGGACCGTACAGCCGTTCCGACGGGCCCATTTATCCGTGATGTAGAGTACGGAAGGGAAGTGCAGTTCTTCAGCGATGATTTTCGTTCTGTTTCGTCTCAATGCCGGATCGTTGAAGCAGGAATAAATTATTCCGTGAATCGAAGTTACGTTCGGATGGATCGATAACTCGCCGTCGCCCGCGCCGATTAACGGTGCGATGACGTTGCCTGTTTGAGCGGGTAAATCCCACCAGATCTCCTCCCACGCAGACACCCCGCGTTTTGCCCATGTCTCTGCATAGTCTTGCATCCGCGAATAAACAACCTGCGGCATTGCACCGAGCGAGTTGGAGACAAGGTAGGTTTTCTCTTTAAGGATGGGGAACTCGTGCCGGTAATTCAGTAGTTCTGCATGCATATTTAATCGTTTCCTGTCTGAAGGCGGTTGCAGGATGAGTATGTCGGAGGAACAAACCGGGGATGGAATCAACATACGAAATTTCCGATTGTAAATGAATATTTTCCGGTCCGGCAACGAGCATGGTACCGCAAAATGAACTTCGCGATGGTATGTAGAAATTACAAATCTTGACTTTCTCTGCGATATTCATTAACTTTACAATCTTAAATTTTATAGAGTTTGGGCACTAGAAGAAGGATTCCGTCAAATGCACGCAATCGTTGAGATTCTGGGAAAACAATACAAAGTCGCGCCGAAGGAAATAATTACGGTCGATAAATTGCCGAACAAACCCGGCGAAAAGCTTACGTTCGACAAAGTGCTGATTCTCTTCGACGACAAGAAGACGAGTGTCGGATCGCCTGTAGTCGGCGGACATACGGTGGAAGCAAAAGTGATCGAGCAGATACGCGACGATAAGGTTACCGTATTTAAGAAGAAAAGACGGAAGGGATATCAGGTCAAACGCGGGCACCGGCAACCGTACACGACGATCGAAATTCTGAAAATCTTATAATCCGGTTCGAGAGGATTGTTATGGCGCATAAAAAAGGATTAGGTAGCACAAAAAACGGCCGCGACAGCCAGGCGAAACGTTTAGGCGTGAAAGCCTTCGGCGGCGAACGCGTCACTGCGGGCAGCATCATTGTCCGTCAACGCGGAACCAAACTGCATCCGGGACAGAACGTCGGCAAGGGCGGAGACGATACGCTCTTCGCGCTTAAGGACGGCATCGTACACTTTCAACGGTACGGTAAGGACCGGAAACGAGTCAGCATCATCGCCGAAGCATAACGCTTCGGCTTTTTTTTCTTCTCCCGTTCCGGAGGCGGCATACCGCCACCTGCAGCACCAACCCCCCAACGCATAACTGAACAAATACCACATCTACGGAGCTTATCATGAAAATAACAGTAGTCGGAGCCGGTAATGTCGGCGCCACGACGGCTCAGCGCCTGGCGGACAAAGAACTGGCGAATGAAATCGTACTTGTCGATATCGTTGAAGGAATACCGCAGGGTAAGGCGCTCGATATGTATGAGGCGGCTCCCGTGGAAGGGACCGATGCACGGGTCATAGGCACGAACGGGTACGATGAAACTGCCGGTTCGGACCTTGTTATTATTACCGCCGGTCTCCCCCGTAAACCGGGAATGAGCCGCGACGATCTGTTACTTAAAAACGCAGAGATCGTTAAAGGTGTTACCGAACAGGTGGTCGCAAAATCCCCGAATTCTATGCTCATTATCGTATCCAATCCGCTCGACGTGATGACCTATGTCGCATATAAAGTCAGCGGTTTCCCGAAACATCGCGTGATGGGAATGGCGGGCGTTTTAGACTCGGCGCGGTTCCGGACGTTCATCTCAATGGAACTGAACGTGTCGGTCGAGGATATCACCGCGTTCGTTCTCGGCGGACACGGCGATTCGATGGTGCCTCTCCCGCGCTACTCCACGGTTGCAGGCATTCCGCTTCCGGATCTGTTGGACAAGGAGACGATAGATCGCCTGGTGCAGCGCACGCGCGACGGCGGCATAGAGATAGTAAACTATCTGAAAGCCGGAAGTGCGTACTATGCTCCCTCATCATCGACCGTGCAGATGGCGGAAGCGATCGTGAAGGATAAGAAGCGCATTCTTCCATGTGCGTACTGGCTCGAGGGCGAATACGGTCTGAAGGATGTGATGGTAGGCGTGCCCGTGAAGCTCGGAAAGAAGGGAGTCGAGGAGGTGATTCAGATCAAACTGAATCCCGATGAGCAGGAAGCGCTGAATAAATCGGCGGAGGGTGTACGCGGTATGATGGCGAAGGTAGGAGTATAACCGTAACGGCTGGGCGGAGTTCCATGCGGATACCGCTCAGCTTTCCTTTTTTATCCCCTTTTTCGGCCCGATGTACATCGACATCAGAACCTCGCATCCGCCGTCGACGAGGTGGAATTCTACCTCGTCCATGAGAGTTCGCATAAGAAAGACCCCTCTGCCGCTTTCCTTTAACAGATTTTCCTCATGCAGCGGATTCGGAATTGTTTCCGGATTAAATCCTTTCCCTTCGTCTCTGATACTTAAGAACATATAGTGTTTTGTGAGGGTGCAGCTGACGAGTACTGATTTTGCCGGGTCGGCGCCGTTTCCGTGGATGATGGCGTTGTTGACGGCTTCCGTCGCCGCAACGAGCAGTTTGTGGAAATGCACTTCGTCCAGATGGACGTGTTTTGTCGCCTTGTGCAGAAAATCTTCGATCCTCTGTACGTTCGTGGGATCGCTCGGTATAATCAGCTCAAAGGTCTCTTTCACCCGAATGCGCTCCGCTTGTTATGCCGGAAGAGGTAAGCAGCATATACCCCGCTCGATAATTTGTTGAACGCCCGCAGCAGATCCGTAACGTAAGAGAAACTCTGCTGAACCGAATTTCATCAGAATCGTGCATGGATGTCGACCGAAATATTTGGAATTGACGAAACGTGATCCCCGTCGCGGAACTGCCGTTCGTACCAGCCGTTGATTGTTAGGAGATACGTTCTACCGAATTTCCAGTATATCATGCAGACCGGGCCGCTGTTGCTGAACCTCGTCTCGAATATCCGGTCGCTTCGCTCGAATCTGTATCTGTCCTGCCTAAAATAGCGAATCCCGCCCGTAAAGGCAACGTCTCCTCCGTTTAATTCGTAACGTATGCCGACGATTACCGTCAATTCCTCGAACGATGTGACGGGACGCTCGCTGAAATCAGCCCATCGGAGCTCCCCCCGCTCGAACCGCCGGTAATGGGAAAACATTGATAATGAGATCGATTCGGAGAGATGTACCCGGGTCGAGTCGAGCCATCCCATCTGCCGGTACGATAGACTTCTTGACGCAAGCAGCCGGTCTTCGAAATCGTATACCGTATAGTTCGCGAGGACCTCGAATGCGTTCGTGGAAGTAATCCAGTCGACGGGGGAATACGTTACCGAGGGCGAGAACCTCAGGACGCGGTTTTTATTGTTGTTTGCGCTCCGCTGCGACCGGAGATACACGATGTGGTTGAACATGAGGTCCATGTTGAGCTGAAGCGTCACGTAACGGTTGAGATCGTGCCTGCTGACAATGTTTCCGAAGATGCGCAGCTCGTCGCGATCGTCGTAGTTCTGAGGACTCGGAGTATCGTACCGGAAGATGGACGCGGAGCCGGAGAACGAGATCCGGTGATTCCGATGCATCCTGATGTTCCCGAAGGTACCGAGCATGGTACGACGGGTTATATTGTTTTTGATGAACTCGCTCTCGACTCGCCGCTCGTAGAATACCTGGGGGATGACCTGAGGCGTGCTTCCGACCGAATGTTCTTCCGAGCGCTCGGCGTATGTCATGTAGGTGAATCCATTGAACGTGTTCCCGAGATAGTACCGCATCGAAACCTGAAGGTTGATGGTGAACTCGTCGACGGCGGTGTTGAAGAGATAGAGTGAAGGTATTGATGTCTGCTTATAAGCATAATCCCGCGTTACGGTACGCGAGTCGAGATGCGTGCTGAATCTGCCGATCAACGACGGATTCAACTCGTACTGCAGCTCGCCGGAAAAACCGGTTCTGCGGTCCAGCCGCCGGTCGATGTTCATGAGCGCCGCGAAAATATTCTGCGTCGGCTGATCGGCCGGGAAATAGAACTCCCTGCGCGACGAGGTATAATACGACCGGAATCCCGCATAGGTTTGACCTTCGAATTCCCGATCGCCGGATACATACAGAAAGTGCTGCGACGTTTCACGCGGATCGATTTTGTTCAGAAAATACTGGGCGTCGATGTGCATGTGCAGCGCTTCCATCGGCTCGAGATCCGTCCCCTGCAGGCGGGCGAGATATGAGATTCCCTTATCTGTTCTGTCCGATTGACGGTCACTCATGTACCCGATATGCGGGGAGAACACCAATCCCGGATACAGGCTGTAGCCGAATCCGCCATGCGCGCTGTTGATGGCGGCATCGTTCAGGCCGGTTATCTGGTTATCGGAGAGGAAAAGCGAAGATGCATTGATGCGGACGTCGAGCTTCTCGGTGATATTCCGCCCTCCCTGGATCCGCATCTCCTGCTGATCCTTGAGAAAATTCCGGTCGGTGCGGATGAGCGTCGATTTAAATCGTTCATCGAAGAGGAGAAACCAACGGTCGGTACGAATATAGGTACGATGCGTCAGGTTCCACTGGTAACTCGAGAGGAGACGTTCGAAACTCAGCCTGCTTCGATGAGGACCGTCGAGCGTATCGGTTTCGGCGGGATCCGGCTCGTAAACCGTCAGGGGGGCGCCGATCTGGGAGACGGCGGTAGCCGAAAACCATACGGTCAGAACGATGCATGTCAATAATCTCATCATGGAGAATGCCGATAATGTGCGGAATCCCGGCCTACGGATATCGATAACCGGCCGTCGTCATGGCTCAGCCCGATTTTATTCCGGACCGGCCGAGAAAGTGATTTTTAAAGATTGTTTTGAATCGCCGCGCATCTACTTCGGAGACGATCCGGACCTTCGGTGCGTGCCGTTCGCTTCCTGCGGCATCGCGTGTCAACGTCGTACCGGAGGCATATTCCCCCTTCGTCTCGATGAGAAGCGGGAGCGTCTTATACCGCGCCAGCCGGGGGATCGCCGCAATGCCGACCGCAAGCGGGTCGTGCATGAAACCGCCGTAAAACGACTCAGTCGCGCGATGGTAGCGCATATAGAACTGCGTCACATCCCGGAGGAAACGAAGCTGTATGCTCTCCGATCTTCGGGACCATTGAAGTACCTCCGCCCTGGTAAGGACGACGCGATGGGTTGCATCCAGCGGGACTATAGTGAGCGGAATTCCCGAATCCGCGACCGTTTCGACGGCATCGGGGTCGACATAGTAATTGAATTCCGCGAGGGGACCGGTATTACCCCGGGTTTCGAAGGCGCCTCCCATACTCACGATCTCCTTCACGAGTTTCATCCGGCGGAGATTCTGTTTTATCGCCCATGCGATGTTTGTCAGCGGACCCGTTGCAATGATGCTCACCGGTTTGTCCGATCGTTTAATGGTTTCCAGGATCAGCTGTGCGGCGGGGATGGGTTTGCTTGCGACCGACAGGCGTTCATACTTCTTCCGAATATTTCCGAGGCCGTCGGCGCCGTGAACCTCCGGGGCGAAAAAATTCGTGCGCCTGAGCGAAACGGCTGCGCCGAGTCCGAGCGGTATCTTATCGCCGCCGGGTATCAGTCCCAGTACCGTTTTCGTATTTCGGAACACCTCTTTGACATGAACGTTTCCGCTCACCGTCGTAATCGCGCGGATGTCGAGTTCCGGAAGCATCGAAGCGAAGAGAATCGCGATTGCATCGTCGACGCCGGTATCGACGTCGAGTATGACCGGTTTTTTCATACGGCGTATTCCCCCTCAAAGACGTCCTGAACCGAGTACGAGGGCGTAAATCCGAGCTCTGCTTTCGCCCGGGAATTGGATATGAGGGATGCCGGGCCGTGAGGGAGTGAGGAACGGATGCCGGCGGCCGGATAGAACTCATGCGCAAGCTCTCTCGCGTCGCGTCCTGTCCAGTTCGTTTCCGCCGTTATGTACCATGCCCGGTGTTCTTCGGCGTGTTCGCGATGAGCGCATAAGCGGAATGCCTGCGCGGCGTCGAGTCCGTGTACGAACGCCCAGAGGTTCTTATACCACTTCGGATATTCGGATATAAGCGTGCGGTAGAACGCCTGCTCCTCCGGTTCCGGAATCCAGATCCAGGGCATTCGCAAGCAGAGCGTCTGCATGCCGTACCGGCGAGTATATGAGGCGCACATTTCCTCACCCAGAAGCTTGCTCATGCCGTACGGATCCTGCGGCTGAAGCGGATGATCCTCGTCGACCGGAATGTAGAGCGGAGATGCCGGCTTCGCGGCGAACGCAAATCCGAGCGTCGATTCGCTGGAGGCGTAGACGAATTTCCGGATGCCGCAGCGGGCGGCAGCTTCGAGCATGGTGAAGGTTCCCATGACGTTTAAACGGACGACGTCCTGAGGAGGATCGTTCAGAGGGTGGGGAATCGCCGCAAGGTGGATGACGGCGTCCGCACCGCGCGAGTGTTCGGTCATGCGCTCCAGGTCGAGCACGTCCGCTTCGACGTAGCGCACATTTGCCGCAGGATGGGTACGGGATTGTTTGATATCAACGACTATGACGTTGTACGAATCTTTCAACGAGTGTACGACGTAACGGCCGAGCAATCCGTTTCCGCCGGTCACGAGAATTGTCTGCATGCGGTATCAGAAAAAGGATGAGTGGAACCATTATCGTTTCCGGTAGGCCGGCTGCC
>CAZBUK010000024.1:39805-46772 GCA_964495085.1 uncultured Ignavibacteriales bacterium | reverse complement strand
TCATGGAGCGCTCTATCGAACGATCAGAATTTGCATTGTATATATATTCATTTCTGTTTTGGCGGCATGCAGCGTGAAGAACGTCAATGAGATGCGATCCGATACAAGGTTCCGCGATTTTCTTCGGGAGGTGACGGCGAATGAGTCGCCGGCCGGGCGCAGCGCACTCGCGGATGCGTTTCTCGCCTCATTACGGGAAAACGGTTATCCGATCATGGAGGACGACTCCACCGGGGTTATCGTCTATCAGGGGGAAGAGGAGGTATGGCTACTCAGCGATCTCGGCGAATGGACACATCCGTCGCCTATGGTGAAAATTCCCGGCACCGGCTTGCAATTCACCAGGATCCGTACGCAGCCGGGCGCGCGTATCGAATACCTGTTCGTTAAGGAGAATGAACAGATTCCCTTTCCCGATCCCCTGAACCCGTACCGCGTCAATTATACCGTATGGAAAGCATCCGAACTCGCAATGCCCGGATATGAACGGCATCCGGTTTTCGAAGCGTTCGCCGACGGACCGATCGGCGGTTACGATCTCGTCGACGAATTTACGGTCGGGGGAGAATCGCTCGACTATGCACACACCGTTCATGTGTTTCTGCCTCCCGATTATGAGAATACAGAGAAGAGGTACCCGGTCGTCTATTTCCAGGACGGCGCGGATTATATCGAAGCGGCTTATACGCCGTATGTATTTCGACATCTCATCGAACGGAACATGATCGAACCGCTCATCGGAGTCTTTGTTACTCCACCGAACAGACATAAACCCGATTCGCCCAACAGAATGACCGAGTATGGATTGAACGACGCATACGTCCGATTCTTCGCAGACGAGCTGGTGCCGTTTATCGACGGAAAATACCGAACGATTCCGGATGCGTCGTCACGTCTGGTGGTCGGTGACTCTTACGGAGGGTTAATCTCGGTTTACATCGGACTCCGGCGTCCGGACGTATTCGGCCTTGTCTACAGTCAATCCGGTTATTTTTCATTTGAAAACGATTCGGTGATGCGTATTGTCGATTCGGAAGAAAAGAAAAATCTCCGGATGTTCATCGATATCGGCATATTCGAACAGAACGTCGGCTCGCATTTTTTACCCGCCGAATGGACGGATTTCCTGTCGGCGAACCGAAGACTCAGGGACCGCCTCGAGGCAATGAACTACGATTTCAAATACAGGGAAATTCCCGAAGGACATACCTGGGGTAACTGGCGGAGACATCTGATCGACGTATTGGAATATTACTTTCCCTTCCGAAATGCGGAAAGGATGTGAGGATACAAGCGCCTCGATGAAAATATATTGCAGCGGCCGGATACCTGCTTATGAATAGAGATGCGTTTCCGATCAGTGGGAGGGAATCGGATTTCATCCGGCTTTAATAATTCGCGGAGTAATTGAATATGCGATTCGGTATGGACTTTGGAGGTACCAACCTGAAGCTCGGAGTCTTCAGCGCGGACGGCAGTACCGTTGCTTTCGACGAAATGCCGATTCAAGGACTTATCAAGGATGAATCCATCCTCGGAGGATTACTCGGGGCATCGACCGGTTTTGTGCGGGGATATTCGCTCAATGCCGGCGGATTAGCGGTGAAAGGAATGGTCGACTCACGCACGGGCTTCGTCCTCGACGATATCGGAGCGGGGGCGATGCTTGCAGGAATAAATATACGTGATGAATTCTCAAGAGCTCTCGGGTTTCCCGTCGAAATCGACAACGATGCACGATCGTACGCCTGGGGAGAGTATCTGTACGGGGCGGGTCAGGGAAGTCGTGTTATGGTATGCATGACGCTTGGAACGGGCTTCGGCTGCGCTCTGGTAGCTGACGAAAAGCCATACGAAGGTTCCGATCCTCTCGGGGGTATCCTGGGAGGACATATCTCGATCGACCGGAACGGTCCCGAATGCCCTTGCGGAAACCGCGGCTGCCTGGAGCTGTATTGTTCGGCAACGGCTCTCGGGAAAATTATCCGGGAGGCGTATCCCGAATTGAACGAAGATAATCTTCTTCACACATACTTCGATCTGATTAGAAAAGGGCGACGGCAATACCGGAAAGCCCTCGAAGAGTTTCAGGAGAATCTGGCGCTCGGCATCGTGAACGTCATCCATGCATACGGTCCCGATACCGTCGTACTCGGAGGAGGTGTAATGAACAGCAGTGATATCATTCTCCCCCGCGTGATCGAATTGGTACACCGGAGAGCATGGACATACCCCAGGAAGAAGGTAAAAATAGCTGCAAGTCTGCTCGGCAATCGTGCCGCAGCGATGGGCGCTGCGTTTCACTACCGGCTGAGCAGACGGATGAATCAATAAACCGGCGAGGTAGTTCTCCGAAATCGATAGTTCGTTGTCGTAGAAATAATGTAATGTAAAGTCATCTCCAGTAATGGCGGTAATAATAATACTATCCTCTTCATCTCTCGAACGGAATGATGTGGCCGCGCAATCTCCGCTGTGAATATTTGTTTAATCCCGTCGGGATCGACGTCCGGAATCCCAGGCTCAGTTGGAATCTGGAAGAGTCCGGCGGGCGGATTTACGGCCTCAAACAAACCGCATACCGGATTATCGTCGCCGGATCGCAGGAGCTCCTCGACGGCAATGAAGGCGATATCTGGGATACCGGTCAAGTATTTTCCGGCAGCTCCGTACAAATCGAATATTCGGGCAAACCTCTGCGTTCGCGACAACTATGTTGGTGGAAGGTTCGGGTATGGGATAACAAAGGTTCTTCACCGGTCTGGAGCGAAAAAGCCTTCTGGTCGATGGGATTGCTCAATCAAGCCGATCGACAGGCGCGATGGATCGGTTTTGATGCGGCGTTGATGGAATATCGTAGCAAACAGCTTTACGGCTTTACATCAGGCGCTGAGAAATGGATATGGCATTCAGTTTTTCCTGACGTTCCGGCGTCGGTGAAGGGTGAATTCTATTTCCGGCGCACATTTCGGATTGAGCATCCGGACGACATCGACTCGGCTACTTGTCTTATTACCGCTGATGAAGCTTTCGTCCTTTTTGTGAACGGAGTCGAAGCCGCGGTAAGCGATCGGTATATTTTCTCATGGACCCGCCCTCACCTGATCGATATCTCCCGGCTCACTCGACGCGGAGAGAATGTGATCGCCGTACGGGCGGGCAATTCATACCTTTCGAAACCCGGTCTCGCTGCTAAGATCGATATTCAATTCCGTAACGGCGGATCGGTCGTCTTCGTCACCGATGCAGCCTGGAAGTCATCGACTCAGAGTGAATCCGGCTGGAACGAAATCGGATTTGATGAAAGCCGTTGGCCGGATGCCCGGGAAGTTGCGATTATGGGAGATATGCCGTGGAGAGTCCCCCACTATGAATTAGTACTGCCTCCCCCCCCTTATCTCAGAAAGAAGTTTCAAGTTAATTACGAAGTCAAAAGCGCGTTCCTCTACGCGAGTGCGCTCGGTTTGTACGACGTGTACCTGAACGGAAAGAAGGTGACTGAGGATCGGCTGTCTCCCGGCTGGTCCGATTATGTCAAGCGAGTCTATTACCGGACGTACGAGGTAACTCATTTGCTTGAGGGCGGACGATCGAATGTTCTCGGTGCGATTCTTGCCGATGGCTGGTACAGCGGTTACATCGGGTGGGAGCGTAAGCGCGGGTATTACGGCGATCATCCGCGGCTATGGCTTCAGTTGGAGGTGGAATACAGGGACGGGAGCCGCGAGACGGTGATTACCGATGGTAGCTGGAAAGCGAGCCACGGTCCGCTACGGGAAGCAGACCTGCTGATGGGGGAGACGTATGATGCACGGCAGGAATCGGCGATTTCCGGATGGTTGGCGGACGCGTTCGACGATTCTTCCTGGCAACCGGTCTCCATTGAACCGTTTGAAAGCAGACTAATGACTGCATACCCCGGCAACCCCGTGCGGGGGGTGGATGAAATTCGTACGCAACGGATTACCGAGCCCCGTAAGGGAATCTTTATATTCGATATGGGGCAGAATTTTGCGGGAGTGGTGCGACTTTCCGTGCGCGCAGCGGAGGGTACCCGGGTCACACTTCGATATGGCGAAATGCTTAACGCCGACGGCACGTTGTACACGGAAAATATCAGGATGGCACGCGCGACAGATACCTATATAACGAAAGGGAAGGGAACTGAAATCCGGGAGCCTTTCTTCACGTATCATGGATTCCGGTATGTCGAGATGACGGGATTCAGTGGAATTCCCGATACCGATATGTTGACGGGAGTCGTCATTCACTCTGCACTGCCGCCCGCCGGTGAATTTCGTTGTTCCGATGAGCTGGTAAATAAGATACATTCGTGCATTCGTTGGAGTCAAAGAAGTAATTTCGTCGATATTCCGACTGACTGTCCACAACGGGACGAACGTCTCGGCTGGACGGATAATCACCATTTTTTTCCGACTGCTGCATTTAATATGGATATAGCGGCGTTCTACACCAAATGGCTTATCGATCTGAACGACGCACAGGAAGAGAGCGGGGCGTATCCCGCGATAGCCCCGAATCCCGGATTCGGGGTCGGACCGGTATATTCCGGCGAAGCCGCGTTCGCCGATTCGGGTGTATGTATCCCTTACGATATGTATCGTCACTACGGCGACGTTGAGATTCTCCGACGATATTACGGCGACATGAAAAGATATGCATCGTATCTCGAACGGAACAGCGATGATGGCATCAGACATGAACAGCAATACGGCGATTGGCTTTCGGTCGATGCTGATACGCCGCGCGGAGTAATTGCGACATCTTATTTCGGCCGCGTGATCCGGCGGATGTCTGAGATAGCATTCGTTCTGGGAAAAACTGAGGATGCCGGTTATTTCGAACGTCTCTTCGGCAAAATCAAAACCGCATTTAATAAGCTGTTCGTCGACGCCGACGGCCGAATCGAAGGGGATACCCAAACCGCGTACGTACTGGCAATCCATTTCGAGTTGCTCGATGAGCACGTCCGTGTAAAAGCTTTCTCCCATCTCATAAGGAATATTGAAGCGCGGGATTATCATCTTTCGACCGGGTTTTTCGGTGTCCCCTTTTTATTGCCTGTCCTGTCGGTTTGCGGACGGCCGGATCTTGCATACAAACTGCTGCTTAACGATACGTATCCATCCTGGGGATTTATGGTCAGGAACGGAGCTACTACGGTTTGGGAGCGCTGGAACAGTTATTCGCCCGAGAAGGGTATGTTCGATCCATTGATGAATTCATTCAACCATTTTTCGCTGGGTGCCTTCGGTTATTGGTTGTACGCGTTTGCAGCAGGGATACGGCAGCGTGACAACGGATTAAACGGATTATGTATCCAGCCGTATTTCACAGACCGTCTCCGGTATGTGTATGCTGAATATCGCTCTATGAACGGATATATATCCTGCAGGTGGGAAAGAAACACAAACGGTCTGGTGGTTGAAATAAGCGTTCCCGTTAACATGATCGCGGAGGTATGTCTCCCGGAAAACGCCCGTAGGTTGATTCCCGAAAACGGTGATGAGACTCATGCTTCCGGCGACGGTCACAGGATATTCGAGCTGGGATCGGGAAAATATCGGTTTGCTATCGATCAATGAAGGCAATGATCACGACTCACAATCTGCATTTTTCAAACCTGTTAAGCTCAGGACGGACGGTAAAATGTTAATCGATATGAAGAGTAACGAGAATTCAGTACCCACCTGGAAAAGCTTACATTGCATGATCGCCGCATAGGGTGCAGGCATCATGTCATCGCCGATCGAAACGCTCTCCGGTATATCTACCGGATGGCCGCGAGATTTTATCCTGCGCTCGCTGGCGCAAACGATTTCCATCTGTCTGTGGTAGAGCTACTGACATCGTATTACGATTGCACTACATTGTAATATTCTGTAATACGGAACTGAAAATATGGCAAAAACTGAAAATGTGCAGGCGCGTATCGAGCCGGAGTTAAAGCACAATGCGGAGCGTGTGTTGCGCCGGATCGGGTTATCCCCTTCCCAGGCGATCAATGTATTCTACCGGCAAATTATCATGCGTAACGGGATCCCCTTCGACGTAGCGGTACCGAATGAGGAAACGAAGGTAGCAATTCGCGATGCCAGATCCCGGAAGGGTACGAAGAAATTCGAATCGGTTGATGATCTCTATGAGGATCTGGAGAGTTGAACCGTGCGATCATCCGTACTGGTACTTTCAAAAGAGATTTCAAACGGATGATAAAGCGCGGGCATGATACGACAAAGCTCCGGGAGATAATTACCGTACTCGCGGAGGGCAAAACGCTTCAGAGATCATTCACTTCGGGGAGAGTACAGGGATTGTCGGGAGTGTCATATTGAACCGTACTGGCTGCTGATATATAGGCGTACCCGGAAGGAGCTCGTCCTGATAAGGACTGGCAGTCATTCCGATCTATTCGAATAAGCGTGTTCACAATTGGAACCCTTCGCCGTTCCCTGAAAGGAGAAGCTGGCAGGCGACTGGAAAACGATGAAGTCGATTACTGCTTATCATAACATACGTTACTATCCCAGTAATATGTGTATTGTTTTATTAGGGACGAGCCAATAAAACTGCCGGGGAAAATGCAACATAGTGTGTAATTCATTTCCATATTATTTCCCAGAATTTATTTGTATCCAGTCAGGTATTGAAATTCATGAAATAAAAAAATATATTGTCTTTGTCATAAATATGCACCGCCAGCAAAAATAATTTTCATTCCCGGGAACCCTGAGTGACCAATGCCTTGGCGGCCTGCATACGCTCGGGGTTTCTTATTTTATGGGTGAGGTCATTCGAATTTTTGACAATCGCTGGTGACTGATTGGTTACACTTCGGGATGCAGGCTGCGGTTATAATAAGTATATGGTTACCGGAGAGGTGTCCCGACAAGTCGGGATGCAGGCGGCGGTTATAATAAGTATATGGTTACCGGAGAGGTGTCCC
>CAZBUK010000024.1:0-39705 GCA_964495085.1 uncultured Ignavibacteriales bacterium | reverse complement strand
AGGCGGCGGTTATAATAAGTATATGGTTACCGGAGAGGTGTCCCGACGAGTCGGGATGAAGGCGGCGGTTATAATAAGTATATGGTTACCGGAGAGGTGGCCGAGTGGCTGAAGGCGGCGGTTTGCTAAACCGTTATAGGGTTAACACTCTATCGGGGGTTCGAATCCCCCCCTCTCCGCAGACAAACCAGCTCTTGATTTGGGATTTATATATCCTCTGTCAAGAGCTCTTTTTTTATTCGGATGCTTCCCATTCTGAACGCCAGATATATCATGATTCTTAATAAAAAACGACTGCATGCAATCCTTTCACACATTGTCGGTCTCGATGCCATAGCCGGCTTGCGTCTGGAGTTAGAGAAGCTCCTGAATGGACTCCGGAATGGTAATGATCAGGCCGGATTGCACGAACTTATCGCCGGCGAAGAAACGGTGGAGTTCAGGTCCGATTATATCGACAGAGAATTGCGGCAGATCATCGAATCTCATACTCTCGAGCGGGCGAGATATTATCTGAATCGACTAATCAGGTCTCTCGAAGAGGAAAGAACGGGCAAGATAAACGATATAAATCTCAACCGGTGGAAAGAGTACAATGATATTCTTACCGATAGTCTGTGGATACTTGAGAAACGCGATTCATCCGGACTTCATTCTGCGGGTTATTGGGGTAATTTCATACCGCAGATACCGAATCAGTTGATACGCAGATATACGAAGAAAGGGGATTGGGTACTCGATCCGTTCCTGGGCAGCGGAACAACGCTCATGGAATGCAGGATACTCGGCAGGAACGGTATAGGTATCGAGATACAACCACATGTTGCATCGGAAACGAAATCTATGCTGGAGCGGCATCCGAATCCGGATGGTGTGCGGACCATTGTGGAGACGGGAGACAGTACGGAAGTTGATTTCAGAGACAGGTTCCACAAGTATAGCATCGATTCGGTGCATCTGGCGCTTATGCATCCCCCCTATTGGGACATCATTTCTTTCAGCGAAGAGAAGAACGATCTGTCGGCAGCGGTAGATCTGAATAACTTTCTTGAACTGTTCGGGAAAGCGGTGAGTAATGTTAACTCAGTCCTCATGCAGGGACGATATCTCGCCGTGGTGATCGGCGATAAATACTCGGGTGGGGAATGGATCCCGCTCGGGTTTTACTGCATGCAGGAGGTATTGAAACGCGGGTATTCACTTAAATCGACTATCGTTAAGAATTTCGACGAGACACGGGCGAAACGCAGACAGAAGGAGATGTGGCGATATCGTGCATTAGCCGGAGGATTTTATATCTTCAAGCATGAATACATATTTATATTCCGGAAAAAGAGGTAATACCGGTCGGAGGAATGTCTTCCATCGCGGATTCTCCCGTATTGTCCACAAGCTTTGAAAAATCAAATCTTTAAGCTATCTTGTAGAATTGCGGCATCTGCCGGATTCGCAGTCCGGGAAATCTATTCGAGAACGGATTCCATCATACTGCAAACCGGGGAGTAGATTTGCCGAATCTTCACTGGGAACGAGTCACGACAGGCGAGGATATATCATTTGAGTAAAGTAGGAATTCTACTTGCAGAAGACGACATTCAAATCCGGGCGTTGCTGATCGAGATTCTGAAGAGCGAGGGGTATGTTGTGTTTGATGCATCAGACGGGGAAGAGGCGATAAAATTATTCGATATGAACAGCGACATCATAGAATTACTCCTCCTCGATTTGGGCCTTCCCAAGAAAACCGGTGTGGAGGTATTCAGAGAGATCCGGGCGAAGAAGCCGTCGATCCGGAGCATTGCGATGAGCGGCTGGGGTCAGCGCGAAACGGTCGACGATCTGTATGCGGAGGGAATCGATATGTTCATACAGAAACCGTATCGTCCGAGCGAGATACTCCAGACGGTGAAGAACATTCTGCAAGAATCTAAATGATAACTAATTCTGCAGGGCGTGAGTATTCAGAGTGCTGAAATAAAGAGGAATATTGAGCCGGTTCTAAGCAGCAGTTCGATCGATCTCCTCGACACCGCACCCGACCTTGTTTTTATCGTCGACGACGAGGATGTCGTGCATCATATGAACCGAACCGCCCATTCGCGTCTGCGTACCGATCTGATCGGAAAGAAGCTTTCATCGATAGTCGATCAGAATTATCTGGCAATTTTTGCCAAGGTACTCAAGAGCGCGATGGTGAACGGTTACTACGGCGACGTTGAGCTCCAGGTGTATGCGGAAGGAGGCGTTATTCTGACCGGCGTCTTTTTCATTTCGAGACTGAAACCGGTCGACAGTACCCTTCCTTATGCAATCGTCTACATGCGCGATATCACCGAGCAGCGCCGGACCGAATTGCAGCTCCTCCGATTTGCGAATGCCATTCACTACGCAGTCAACCCCATCCAGATTACCGATGCAAAAGGCGGGATCATTTACGTCAATCCCGCATTCGAGCGGACATTCGGTTATACCAAGGATGAACTGATCGGCAGGAATCCAAGCGTCGTGAGCAGTGGGAAACATTCGAAGAGATTCTGGGAAGGCGTCTGGAAATCGATTAATAGCGGCGCTATCTGGAAGGGTGATGTGGTCAACCGGAACAAGCTGGGAGAGCTCATGTATGTCGAGCTCATTATCTCGCCGATCATCGACCCGTCGGGGAAGGTGGTCGGTTTTCTCGGGTCGCACCGGGATATTACTGAGAAACGAAACCTTGAGGAACAGCTCATCCGCTCACAGAAGATGGAAAATATAGGAACCCTCGCCGCCGGTATCGCCCATGAGGTCGGTAATCCCCTCACCTCCATATCGTCGCTCGTGCAGGTGATCCAACGCACCACAGACGACACGTTTGCGAAGGACAAACTCGAACTCGTTAAGAATCAGATCAATAGAATCGCTAAAATAATCCGTGAGCTTGTTGATTTCTCCAGGCCCTCGCACTACGAGGAGAAATTTGTTGATATTAACAAGATCATTAAGGAGGCGATCAATATCACGCGTTACGGAAAGAAAGCCCGCAACGTGAACATCAATCTGGAACTCAAGGAACATCTGCCCCCGATTCATGCCGTCCCCGACCAGCTCGTCCAGGTGTTTATCAATATCATCATCAACGCACTCGACGCCATTGATACTAACCAGGGTCAGATCACCGTAACCTCGAAAACCGACGGCAGGAACGTTCTCGTCGCCATCAAAGATACCGGAAAGGGGATCAGGGAAGAGGATCTCGATAAGATATTCGATCCCTTCTTTACGACGAAGAAAGTAGGCGAAGGGACCGGACTCGGACTGTGGGTCAGCTACGGGATCGTTAAAAGTTTCGGGGGAACGATCAGCGTGGACAGCGTCGCAGGCCGCGGGACATCCGTAATCATATCTTTACCGAGCAGAACCGATGGGGATGAACGATGAAAACCCGTATTCTGGTCGTCGATGACGAAGAAATTATCCGTGAATCGCTGAGCTTTGTTCTTGAGAAGGAAGGATTTGAAGTGGAGACCGCCAAGAACGGCCTGGTGGCGCTGCATATGATTCAGGAAAATCCGTTCGATATTATCATCACCGATCTCGAAATGCCCGAGCTGAAGGGTATCGAACTGCTCGAGAAGGTAAAGCATCTTTCCCCCCAATCATTCGTGCTGATCATCACCGCATATGCTTCGATCGAAACGGCGATTGCAGCGCTTCGGAAAGGCGCATCGGATTATATCATCAAACCGCTCGAGTTCGATGACATCCTCTTCCGCCTCAGAAGACTCATTGAACACCGGCAGCTGGCGCTCGAGAATAAACTGCTGCGCCAGGAATTGCATCAGACCTACGACTTCGAACAGATAATCGGGAAGAGCCCGGCGATGGAGCACCTCTACACGACCGTGAAGAAAGTCGCCGGTACCGAAGGTACCGTCCTCATTACGGGAAAGAGTGGGACGGGAAAAGAACTGATCGCCAGGGCGATCCATTATAACTCGAAGCGCAGGGACAACAGGTTCGTTGCCATCAATACGGGAGCTATCGTCGAGAATCTGTTTGAGAGCGAGCTGTTCGGACATAAACGGGGATCATTCACCGGAGCGACGAGCGATAAGGAAGGGATTTTCAAAACCGCATCCGGAGGTTCGATTTACCTTGATGAGGTCAGCGAAATTCCTGTTCACCTGCAGGTCAAGCTCCTGCGTGCAATCGAACAACGGGAAATCATTCCCGTCGGGACCAATACACCCATTAAAGTCGACCTCCGAATCATCGCATCGACGAACAGGGATTTGAAGAAGGAAGTTGAAAAAGGTCTTTTTCGCGAAGATCTCTATTACAGGTTGAATGTAGTACAGATTAATCTGCCGACTCTCTCCGAACGAAAGGAAGACATACCTCTGCTCGCAAATCATTTCCTCAACATCTACAGGAAGGAAATGAATAAGGACATTAAAGGGATCGATAATAAAGTGATCCAGGTGTTTCTGAATTATAACTGGAAAGGGGAAGTTCGGGAGCTGCAGAACATCGTCGAGCGTGCAGTCATTTTCTGCGACGACGCATATATAGGAATTCAGGACCTTCCTGAGGAAATGTATACGGATGACAAGGTAAGCGGTGAACCAAAATCGAAGTTTCTAAAAGATGCAATAAGAGAATTCGAACGAATTTATATAAAACAAGAACTGGACAATCTGGCATACAACAAAGAAGAAACTGCCAAAACGTTAGGGATTAGCGTTTCGTCCTTATACAGGAAAATGGAGGAGTTAGGTATCGATTCTCAAAAATAGCCTGCATCATTGACTCTTTCCTATAAATAAGAAAAACGTTTTCCAGGGTCGTTGAGTACACCTGTTTTAACGGAATAATTTGGTATAGGAATTGCCGGCTAATTCATAAAAGGTATATTCAGCTGTTATCTGTGATACGAATGCCGCTTTCTGTGATGGTTGACGGCATTCCCCGAAACTTCGAGCGATTTCGGGCGTATACATATCAGTAAAGTATATATCTTAAAGTCGTACAGGAAAGCGAGGACTCACCATGTTCGTGCCAGACAGACGCTTAAGGCTGGGGGATGCAGAGTCGCTCCGGGGAACCTCCCCGGATAATATGAAGAAAGAGCCCAAAGCAAACCTAAGAAGTCAATACGCGAAAGTTCTGGAAATATCGATGATCGTAGCGATCAGTCTCTCGATCGTTGCGTTTCGGTTCTTCCCGGACTTCAAACCCGATCATCAACTAAAAGTGGAAGACCAAGAGATTATCGAGTTTGAGGACATCGATCATACCAGACAAGAGGAAAAACCACCCCCGCCCCCCAGACCGCCGATTGCGATAGAAGCTCCCACCGACGACGTATTAGACAATATCGATTTCTTCAGTTCCGAATTAGATCTGCTCGAAGACGTACCGCCACCGGCGCCTCCTCCGGCGGAAGATGACGATGAATTCGGCGCCTATTTTGTTGCGGTTGAAACAATGCCCGAAATTATCGGGGGGATTCAAAGTCTTGCCCGGAATCTCGTTTATCCGGAACTTGCCCGCAGAGCAGGCGTAGAAGGAACGGTATTTATTCTAGCGTATGTCGACGAAAAGGGGACGGTGCAGCGTACCGAAATTGCACGCGGAATCGGTGCCGGCTGCGACGAAGCGGCTGCCGAAGCCGTTGCGAAAGCAAAATTCAAGCCGGGGTTGCAGCGGGGACAACCAGTCAAAGTAAGGGTCATGGTTCCCGTAAGATTTTCGCTAAGGCAATCAGCCGAACGTTGAACCCAGCGCCAAGTGCGATCGATGCCGTGATCTCCTACCAATTGTCGGAAATCACGGCATTTCTATTGCTCTCCCACTGCTTTTTATATCAGATTCTCAAATCGAATTCCCAACTTTAAGAGAAACATCCTGCTCTCTTCATCTCTTCGCTGCTGAAGCCTTAAAAACAACCATTTTCGGGGTTCTTTTTGACTAAAAAATTCGCCCCTCTCTCATCTTGTTGGCACAATAATTGACGAATAAATTTGTATAAAATCCAAGCAGTTCATACCGGATTTTTCCGGCTTCCGAGAGTATTGTTGTGGGAACCTACAGCGAACTAGTCGAACCGAATACATCTTCAGCTGAACGCAAGCGGATTGCGATACTCAGCGACGACAGCACACTCAGCCTCAGTCTGACTCTCTTTTTCGAGAATGAATTCGATGTGAGCGTCGTTTCGAATCCGGCCGATGTCCCCGGTTTGATACGGAACGATGCAGCAGATCTGCTCCTCATCGATACCGGACTTCCTAACAAAGAGGTTTCACGACTCCTCGGAGACATCAGAAGCAGCTCAAAACATTTTCCGATCGTTTCGATGTATGTCTTTCATGATCGATCGCGACTCATCGATAATGACATTAAGAAAAATTCCGACGCCGTTTTTTACAAGCCGGCGAACATCCTCGACGTATTAGGACAAATTCGTCTGCTACTGTCGATAGGCAATGAATCACACGGTCTGTCATCACAACAATAACCAAATATAGAATCGGCGTATCCGGGATATTCACCCGCCGTGCACGTACCCGGTGGTACGATCATATGTATATTGAATGTATCTGCGGATTAGACTATATTCCGAATACACTCTGGTGAAAGAGTATCGGTCCCTCAATATGGTACCCTCAGTTCATCCTCACCTACCTTCCCTGCGATAGGGAATTCCCAGCTACCAGGAGAATCTTATGATTACAAAACAAGAAGCTCTCGACTATCACAGCCATGGACGACATGGTAAGATCGAGGTTATTCCGACCAAACCGTGTACGACTCAGCGCGATCTATCCCTGGCTTACACTCCCGGTGTGGCAGAACCATGCCGCGAGATAGAGAAGGATCCCGATCTTGCCTATTCATATACCGCCAAAGGAAATCTGGTTGCGGTTATCTCGAACGGTACCGCCGTGCTCGGTCTCGGTGATATCGGAGCCGTCGCCGGCAAGCCGGTCATGGAGGGGAAGGGCGTGCTGTTTAAAAGATTTGCCGATATCGATGTGTTCGATATCGAAGTCGACAGCCATGATCCGGACGATGTTATCAAAGTAGTGAAACTACTCCAACCTACATTCGGCGGGATAAATCTCGAAGACATCAAGGCCCCCGAATGTTTCTATATCGAAGAGACGCTGAAGAAGGAATTGGATATCCCGGTTTTTCACGACGACCAGCATGGTACGGCGATCATCTCCGGAGCTGCGCTCGTGAATGCGGTCGAACTCGTCGGGAAAAAAATCGACGAGGTAAACGTGGTCTTCAACGGTGCGGGAGCATCCGGCATCGCCTGTGCAAAATTCTATATTGCCCTCGGCGTCAGGAAGGAAAATATACTTCTCTGCGACAGTATGGGCGTCATCTATAAGGGGAGGGAAAAGGGGATGAATCCGTATAAGGAAGAATTTGCCCGGGATACGGATTTCCGCACGTTGGAAGATGCGTTCCGGAATGCCGACGTATTTGTCGGTTTATCGAAAGGCAACGTCGTTACAGGGAAAATGGTGCAGTCGATGGCAAGAGATCCCATCGTCTTCGCTATGGCGAATCCGGACCCCGAGATAACATACGAAGACGCACTTGCGGCCCGCTCCGATATCATCATGGCGACGGGCAGGTCCGACTACCCGAACCAGGTTAACAACGTGCTCGGATTTCCGTTTATCTTCCGCGGCGCGCTCGATGTCCGGGCACGCGCAATCAACGAGGAGATGAAACTCGCGGCCTCCCGGGCATTATCGGAACTTGCCAAACAGGATGTGCCTGATTCGGTGATCAAAGCCTACGGCGGTAAACCCTTTATCTTCGGAAGAGATTATATCATCCCGAAGCCGCTCGACTACCGCGTCCTCCTGTATGTGGCTCCCGCCGTGGCGAAGGCTGCAATGGAGACGGGTGTCGCGCGCCTCAAAGTCGATATCGAAGAATACCGTCTGAAGCTTGAGCAACGTCTCGGCAAATCCCGCGAAGTAATGCGGATGATGATCAACAAAGCGAAACAGAAGCCGAAGCGGATCGTTTTCCCGGAGGGGATCAACGATAAGATCCTGCGCGCGAGTCACCTCATCCTGGATGAGGGTATCGGACAGCCTATTCTTCTCGGTAAAGAGGAGGCCATCCACGAAATTGCGGAGCAGCTGCACGTAAATCTCAAGGGCGCTGAGATCGTCCACCCCACTTCGTCGCCTAAGTTCGACGAATATCTCGAGGAATTCTACAAACTGCGCCGGCGTAAAGGGATCACCCGGGAAGAGGCGAGACAGATGATGCGTACCCCGATCATCTACGGTTCGATGATGGTTAGACAGGGAGATGCGGATTCGCTCGTTGCCGGAGTGACGATGCATTATCCCGAAACCATCCGTCCCGCCCTCCAGGTGGTGGGAATCCGCGACGGAGTCAGCCGCGTTGCGGGATTATATATAATGATCGTGAAGAGCGAAGTATTTTTCTTTGCGGATGCCACCGTTAATATCGAGCCGACCGACGAGGAACTCGCGGAGATTGCGATACTTGCGGCAGAGACTGCAAAGCGATTCGACGTCGAACCCCGCGTCGCAATGCTTTCATTCTCGAATTTCGGAAGCGCCCGCCATCATCTCGTCGAGAAGGTTCAGCGGGCTACCAGGATTCTGAAACAGCGCGCTCCCGGCTTGATCGTCGACGGCGAAATGCAGGCCGATACTGCAGTCGTTCCGGAGATACTCGAAGGTATTTATCCCTTCAATACGTTAAAGGGAAGAGCGAACGTGCTCATATTCCCCGATCTCCAGTCCGGAAACGTGGCCTACAAACTGCTGCAACGTTTGGGTGGCGCAGAAGCTATCGGGCCGGTTTTGATGGGCATGAAGAAACCGGTGCACGTGCTCCAGCACGGTTCCGAAGTGAATGACGTCGTCAATATGGCGGCCATTTCGGTGGTCGATGCGCAGGAACTGCAGGCATAGATAAAGTCGGGACCTCTGATAATTGAAGCGAAGGGCGATAGGCCAAGGGATTCACAGTTCCCGTCGAGTTGACGTAGAACCCGGCAGATTCCGCTGCCGGGTTCTATTTTTCAATTCTTTGCCACCATTCCTCGAGTGAGGAGCATTTCATCTCGCCGTCAAACCGGAGAACAAAAACTCCGTCCAGGATTACTCCGGCTCCCGTTGCACGACGGATGAAGGTCGCTCTCCAGCGGGCTACGCAAAGATTCCCGGAGCCGGTAACAATATCGAATGTGAACGAAATATCCTTTTGAGTCGCAGGCACTTCGCTCCAATAGGCGTGAATGGCTTTCCTTCCTTTCATCGGTTCTTCGAACGGAGTCTCCCGGTAGGTCGCGTCATCCGTGAACAGCTCGACCGCGCGGTCCGCGTCGCCGGTTTCCCATGCCTCACCGTAGGATTTCAGCCATGCTTCGAAGGAGGGAATCATCAGATCAATCTCCGGATTTGAATTCTCAGATATGACCCGCTGCGTGATTTAGCCGAGACAGGATACTCCATCCGTTCGACCTCAGCGGCGGAACGGGTCCGAGCCGATTCGATTGTGATTATCCTTTGGGGATTTGACGGAGGCGTCACTATGTCGTTGTCATTCATCTTGAAAACTCGTCTGAATGTCGGTAGCGGAAAGGAGGAGTTGTTTTGCAGCCGAGAGGTGTTGCGCCAGGGCGCTCAGATCACCCCGGTCCAGTTTTATCCTGCCCCACATAATTCCCGACAATATTTCGAGGTCACCCTGGAGCACCTTTTTCCAGGCATCGCCTCCGGCGCTGATCACGTAGGCGGCGGCGTGAACATCTTCATTTGCAGCCGCTCTGCATGCGGTGCATCCTCCGTCTCTCAGTTCAAGATAAACCGCGTCCGTTCTCCGGTTTTCGCCCGATCCGGATTCGGCTTTCAGGACGAGCGACGTCGTCCAGTCTCTTGCTGCCTCGCGGTAAGAGGCATTCGCGTTAATATTCTCACACCACACCCTTGCCCACTCATCTGAAAATAGTGCGTAGTACATAGGCGCTCCATGTTGAGGTTATCAGAGAAAGGTGTAGCTTAGACCGAGGGCCAGTATCTGTTTAAGCTGGCGTTTCGGGGAAACCGTTTTATCGTAGAAAAGTTCGACATTCGCTGAAACGTCAATGAACCGCGATACTTTGATCGAGAGGATCGTGTCCCAGCGAACGTCCGTCTCATCCATCCTGTTGAGATCTGAGAACAGTTCTACCTTCGATGTGAGCAGCATATTCTCGGCAAGTTGTTTTTTTAATTCCGTGACCGACTGGATGCCGAACTCCACATCGGACTTTTCTAGACTCTCGGTTGCCGGATCGTCGGTCAACGCCGTGGCAAATTCCCGCGTGATCGTGATTTTCGTAGCCGCTCCGAGTCTGGTCTTTAGATACTCGGCAGGCGTGTAGCCGATACCGGCGGCAAAGGTAAGGTATCCGGGATCGAAGAAATTGGACACGGTCAGTTTTTCATCCTCCGTGTATTGGTATCCTTTTGCCAACTGCGTAATGACCTGGCCGGAAACATACGGGTTGAAATCTCCGCCTAGTTTATATTCATAAAGGGACTCCAGCCGGATTTCATCGGCGGATTTCCTCGATTCGAGATCACCTACCTTCGCCTGACCGTATGCTATCTTCATTGTATTCGTGATCGCATATTTCGGTTGATGGTATACGAACGAACCGTTTAAAGCCGTTGCCCAAGCCAGATTATTTTCTCCTCCCTGTGACCAGTTATCGAAACTTGCCTGTGTGAGGTTGAAGGAGCCGACAACCTGATTCTTCCACCCGATTACGGGCTCTTCCTCATCGTTGGTGTATGCAAGCGCGGCGGGGAGTGTCAGGAGTACGAAATACAGCAGCGCTCTGCTTAAAGGTTTCAACATATGCGTTTCCTTTCGGTTACTATTCGATATGATCCGGCGAGAGAAACTCGACGGGCAGGACGGGCAGGGGCCTACCGTTGTGCTCGATTCTAAAACGAATATGATCGAGTATCGGTTCAGATTGTTTTACTTCGACGCCGAAAACCCTTGGTACGAGGAAATTCGAATCGAATAATGAGGGGCGGGGATACTCTGCGATCACGACCTCCTCCGTCTCCGAAAGACCCGCTTTTTCTCTGGCAATCCGGATTGCAATGTCGAGGCCGCCCAGGAGATCCACGAGACCGTGCTCGACGCCGTCGTATCCCGACCAAACCCTTCCCTGGGCGTAAGGCTCGATGAGCTCGGGTGTAGTGCCCCGTCCGTCGGCGACCTTCTCCACAAATCCCTCATAATATTTTTTAAGCAAACTTTCCATGTGGCTATACTCGTCCTCGTTCAGATCCCTGTCGGGGAGACCGATGTTGAGGATCGGGATAGTGAATCCGAACCCGAGATCGGCGTGCCGGCCGACTTTGACGAAATCGGTCGACATGCCGAGTTTTTCTTTCAGTCCGTCGTTATACATCCATCCGCCGATTACTCCGATCGAACCGGTGATTGTATTCGGTGCGGCAACGATTGTATCCGAGTACATTGAGAGCCAGTACCCTCCCGACGCGGCTACCTGTCCCTGGGATACGATGACCGGCTTTTTCTCCATCGCTTTTTTCAAAGCAACCGCAATGATATCCGATGCAAGTCCGTCGCCTCCCGGAGAATCGACTCTCAGTACGATGGCTTTGATATTGCTGCTACGTGCCGCGCGTTCGACGTCGCGCACCAGTTTCCGGGCTGTGATGCCTTCGTCCATGGCGCAGATGCCGAGGGCGTAGATGACCGCAATCTGCGGGGGTTCGCTCCAGCGGTTATCGACAGGGAGGTGATGCGAAATCATACTCCCGGGATCTGCTATCCGTTTCTTACTGCCTTCAAGCGTCTCGATGATTTCGCCGACCGTTTCCCATCTCCCGAGTGTGTCGACCAATCCGAGTTCCACTGCGCGTTCTGCCATTATGGCGACTTCTTCGTCGATAATCCGTCTGAATGCTTCGGCCGTCATTCCCCGGCTCCGTACTACATCCTGGCTGACGAGAAGATACTGATCGTCGGTCAGTTTCTGGCGCTGTTCCCGGTCGGCTTCGGACATTCGATCTCTTGAAAAAGATTCATATGCGGATTTATGCGAGAAAAATCGCCATTCGGTAAAACCGATGCCGATCTTCTCAAACATGCCTTTCAGGTACGTGCGGCCCATCAGGTAGCCCTCGAGCATTAACATTCCTTGCGGATCCATGACGATCTTATCGGCTACCGATGCAAGGTGGTAATCGTTCATGCCCCCTCTGTCGATGTATACCACGACATGCTTCCCGGCCGACCGGAACTCCTGCAACTTCTCGCGCAGTTCCCATCGCATGGTTCTTCCGGCACGCAGATCGGAGAGATTGACGGCTATACCGGCGACGGATGGATCGAGCTTCGCTTCCTCGATCGTCGTAAGCAGGTCGAGGAGCGTATTCGATTTATCGAAAATTCTGAATCGCTGATACCTCACTGCACCGTGCAAATTCAACCGGATATATTTCTGTTTCTTACTGAAATATGTATCTCTGAGATTCCGATCGTACGCTCCCAGTCTGACTCCGTATGTATTATATGCATGCTTACGTTCCGAATCATAATGGCTCTGCGCCGAAAAACCGAGTCTGCCGAGATTGAGTTGCACACCTGCGGTGAACGCCTCCGAATCAAAATATCTTCCCGAGAGACGGATGCCGGGAAGTACTTCGAGTACAGCTCCGGCAGACCACGTACCCTCGTTCAATGACTGATCATTCTGCATGGCGAAATCCGCAAAGAACGTTATCGTCTCGTTTCCGAACGGCCTGAGACCGAGATCGAGATATCCCTCCTGGCGCTTCCCGCGAAGAGTCTGATATCCGACCGCGCCGAGCGACAGATATCGATTCGGACGAATCAGAAGTCCGAGACTGAAGACCTTCTCCCTCCCGTATTCCCCGACGTCGCCCCCCGACCAACCGTAGCCGAAGCCGGCGCTGAAGGTTCGATTGCCGAAAGCGGATGAGATTCTGTAGTCGGTTACCGAACCAGCGGGCGATTCCTGTTGAATCAATCCGAAACCGAGGTTAGGGACGGCAGCAAATAAACCCCACCGGTAAAAATCGCTAAAGGATCCTCCTTGATCGGACCATGTGAAATAGAGATCACCGCCTTTCATATAGGTCAACAGGGCGGGGTTATCGTATCCGTAGAGGCCATATTTAAGCGCACCCGGGGATGTGTGCAGGAAGTCGTTACGTAGGTGGAACGGATTCAGTTGAACCTGTCCGGCAGCGATTCCGGCCAGCAAGGTCGTGAGAATCATACCATGGAATATTCGCAGCATACTTCCTCCATTTTTATACTACCTGTACATGATTTAGGTGATTTTCAAGCCGAATCTCTTCCATCCGCCTTCGTCTGAATATGCAAGAAAAAATTGTTTAGTTTTTCCTCGTCAAGCCTGCCGGCGGTGCGGACGCCGGTGCAAACATCGAGGCCGAAAGGCCGAACCGTTTCAACCGCATCAGCTACGTTGTCTGCATTGAGTCCCCCCGCGAGGTAGACCGGAACGTTCACGTCGGCCCTGATTTTCGAGCTCACCGACCAATCGTGGGTTCTCCCCGTGCCGCCCAGTTCCCTGACGCGTACATTCCGGTTTCCCGAGTCGAGTAGAATTGCATCCACGAATGGCGCCACTGCGCGTCCCTCCGTTGCCGACTCAGGTCCGGTTACATGGATGACTTGAACGATGCCGATACCCGGAAGAGCTCGGCGCAAATCATCGTAAGTTCCCGCGGTGAGCGAGTCGCAGAGCTGGAGCGTGTTCGTCCGCAGGCGCCGCTGCTGATCGATTATCGATTTTACATCCTGCCTGCTCGTCAGGAGAAATGTTGCAATTCCCGGCGGTACCTTCCGGGCAATAAACGTTATTTCCTTCTCCCCGATAATACCCGGTCCGCTCGGCATTTCTGAGACTAATCCGACTGCTGATGCGCCGTACTTTACGGCTAGAAGGGCTTCTTCGACGGAAGTAATACAGCAGATTTTTACGCGGGGTCGGAACATCGGATGCTTTACTCCTTGTGCGCTGTCGACAATCATTCCCGGAAAAATTGGAGTAAGCGGTTAATTCGCGGACAATATACAAAAATATCGCATTAAAAAACATGTCTCCGTACGTTCGTTCTCGGACGGAGTACTGTCTTCATACTTTACCGGCAAGTCGATGCGATGCCGGATTCGCTGCGTGACGCGGGAGCTAAGGATTTTCATCCTCCCGGGGATCAGAGGTGTTATCCGATGGATTTCCGGGAAGGAGGTTCGCCTCCGGAATATTTCGCTGCAGGCGCAGCTCCTCTATCTGCCGTATCGGCCGTTCCAGTTGATTCTTTCTCGTCGTCGTGAGCGAATTGAATTCCGTCTGCGCCTCTTCGATTTTCTTTCCCATTTTGTCGAAGGATCGGATAAAGAGTTCCCACTGTCTTGTGAACGTGCCGAACAGACCGAGCATTTGCGAGGCGGTTTTTTCGAGGTTGAAATTGTCGACTGCCTGCCGAATGACGGCGAGTATCGCATACAACGTGAGGGGCGAGCAGAGAATGACCTTGTGCCGGAGAGCATCGTCGAGAACGGACGGATCCTTTTCGTGGATGAAGGAATACACCTGTTCGTTCGGGATGAATACGATCACATAATCCACGGTATTCTCCGAAGGATTGATGTAATCGCGCGTGGTAACCTCTTTGATCCGTGCACGGACGTCTTTGATGAACCTGGATCTGAACTGATCGCGTTCGGTATCGTTTCCGGCCTCAAGGTAGCGAAGATAGTTATCCAGAGGAAATTTGACATCCATATTCACCTTCAGATCCTGCGGAAGGAGGAAAGTGAAGTCCGGTCTGTTCGCAACCGATTGCAGCGCTCTGTTCTTCAGATAATTGATACCCTCAACGAATCCCGCAAATCGTAATACGTCCTCCGCCATTCGTTCACCCCACTGGCCTCGTGCCTTGGTGCTCGCCAATGCCTGCTTAAGCTGGTTTGCGGTCTCCTGGAGTTTACCGGTTTGCTCGGCGGTATTCAGGAGTTGTTTTGATAGTTCGCCGAATTTCTGCTCGCGATCCTTCTCGAGCGTCGAGATCAGCTGCTGGACCCGCTGCAGGTCGCTCCGCATATCGGCCAGCGTGTGATCGATTAATTCTTTCTTCGAATCGAGATGTTTCTCTCCCGATTGGGTTTGTCTGGTGAGCGTTTCGCCTGCAACCTGAAGAAACGATTCGGTATTCTTCCGGAGCGCGTCGAGCGACAATGAGCCGAATGAATCCTTTATACGTTCGAGGAGTAATTCTATTTCCTGCCGCTTCTGTCGTTCCGCTTTTTCGAAGAGCTCGCGCGTCAGTGATTCCGCGTCTTTTCTCCGTGCGTAAAAGAATACGAACACGACGAGTGCGCCGAGGATAAATCCGGATAGGATATACAGAAAAGGTTCCATGTCGGGCTGCGATCTCCGTTATATTTTTCTGATCACGAGACAACCGGCCATGATATCATGCAGCGCCTGTTTTTTATCGGTGAATGCAGCTATGATATAGCCAATATTCAGTATGAGCCCCGACACGATTTTTCCGAAGTATCTGCCGGAGGCTCTTCCAAAGCTCATCCTGTTTCCTATCATATCGGTAACTCGTAGTCCCAGTGCCAGTTTTCCGAGCGTAGCGCCGTAACTTGACGATTCCATCAGGGCATAATAGAGCCAGATGGCAAGATAAAAAAACAAGCCGAAGAATATATACGAACCGATCGCCGCAAACAATGCGCCTTCGGAGACATGTTCGGGATCCTCAAAAAATCCGGAGATGCCGAAGATGATGATGAGCGGGATGAGGAATATTCCCTGAACGAAGGAGATGATGATGCCGTCGATCAACATAGCAAGAAAACGTATCCAGAATCCCGCATAAACGACGGGGGCGGACGATTGTATATTTATTTGTGATGATAATTCCATGGTGAAGTCCTTCTACAAGAGGGTTGAGATTATGCCGGTACGATAAGCGAGAAAAATTTAGTATATTTGAAAAAAGATATTGTAGTATAGAATTAATCGCGGGAAAAATCAATATGTGGTTTCCACCCGCTTTCGCCGCCGCGCTCCTGTTCGGCATAGCCGGCTATCTGTTGAAGTATACATCGCATCGCTCGTATCCTTCCGATACGGTATTGCTGGGTTTGTACGTTACCGGTTCGTTATCCTTCCTGACCGCTGCCGTCGTTTCCTCATCTTCGGTTTTCGGCATCGAGCATCTCATTGCAGGCATCGTCGTCGGAATCGGCTCCGCCGCGGGGAATATACTGTTTATGCGGGCGTTACAGCTCGGACCCGTCAGCCTGACCTCGCCCGTTGTAAACATAAATATCCTGCTGGTTGTCCTTATGGCTGTGATCGTATACGGCGAACGATTAACGGGCAGGGAAATTTCGGCAATCGTGTTGATTCTGACAGGCGTCTGTCTGCTTCCAGCCGATCCGCGCGAGTCAAGAAACATCAAACATAAGACCTGGTACCTTCTCACCGGTGTCTCTGTTTTTTTATTCTTTCTCAGGAACGGCGGACTCAAAATAACGGATGAGCTGAATCTGGATAATACGCTCATCCTCTGTGCCGGTTACTTTACCGGCATGGTACTCTTTATGTTTAGAACGGTTACCAGGGCGGATTCGAAAAGAATTGATTCGATTAAGCAGTTAGAACTTCGGCGGGGATTGATGTGGGGATCGGCGGCGGGAGTATTTTCTTTCGGCGGTATGCAGTTGTACGCGCATGCTCTGGCGCTCGGACCCGCCGGCATCGTTTCCCCGCTATTTGCGGCAAACAGTCTTGTGACCGGACTGCTTGCGATCGTTCTGCTGCGGGAGCGGTTGACCGTGTTTCAGACGGTTGCGGTATTTGCCGTCGTCGGCGGCATAGTACTTCTCAGATTGTAGAAAGTTTATCAAATGATGACATTGGTACTCGTATTGGCGATAGTTACACTTTTATTCTGGTCGGCGGTAACGCTCGATGTTCTTCTCGGTCTGCGAAGGATCGGCCGTCTCGACCGGTCATGCATGCTTGATGTAGCAGAGTACCCCAGGCTATCCGTCATCATTGCCGCCAGGAACGAAGCACGCAAGATCGATCGCTCGCTCCATTCTCTGGTAGAATTGGATTATCCCGGAATCGAGATAATTTTCGTGGACGATAGATCGAGCGACGGAACCTCCGCCGTCGCGGCAAAATACATCGAAAGAGGCGTTACATCGATACGGATCGAAGATCTCCCGCCGGAATGGCTCGGAAAAAACCACGCATTATACAAAGGATATCTCGTTTCGAGCGGTTCGCTGCTACTCTTCACCGATGCCGATGTCGTATACGATCGCAGCGCGCTCAAAACCGCTGTGGGATATTTCATGCGTCAGAAGGCGGACCATCTTGCAGCATCGCCGCTTATCACCGGCAGCTCATTTCTTCTGCGCGGATTTATTCACTATTTTCTGCTTTCATTTTCAATTTTCTACAGGCCGTGGTCGGCAATGAACGACCGGAGCCGGAAAGGGGGCATGGGTGTCGGAGCTTTTAATCTTATCAGCAGAGAAGCTTATGAGCGTATCGGAACCCATAAGGCGTTCAGGCTCAGACCCGACGACGATCTGCAGCTTGGTCTCCGCTCGAAAAGATCCGGTTTGAGGCAACGTTTCGTCATTGCGACTGAATATATCGAAGTCGCCTGGTATGATTCATTGAGCGAGGCCGTTCGTGGATTGGAAAAAAATTCCTATGCAGGAATGCGCTACAGTTTTGTGCGTGCCGTTGCAGCTCTCGCCGGTCAGTTCGTCTTCTTCTTCTTTCCCTATACGGCCCTATTCATATTTCAAGGTACACCGGTTTATCTTTTTATCGGCGCGGCAATACTTGGTATGATCAGCCACATATCCGTTACGAAGACGTATACGGGGAAGGTAGAATTGGATTTTCTCTTCTTACCCCTCTTCGCACTTTTATTTATGTATACATTCACGCGCGCGGTAGCTTTAACGATCTCAAGGGGTGGAATTCGCTGGCGTGATACATTCTACCCGATCCGGAAACTCCGTTCCGATCCCGGATAACACATTACCCCGGAGGGCGCCGGAGGCTGATAACTCAATTGACTTTCGCGGCACCAATTAGTATGTTATACCATCAAAACCCCGGAAAACCCCCATTTTATCAAGATACACGGAACGTGCGGTTAATAACCAGACAGGAATTCAGCGTCGTTCACCCGCAGCGTTCTGCGGAGGATGGAAATGTGGTATCGGGAGATATCCGGCACATTGAAAACGTTAAATCCACACCTATTATAGTAATTGCGCATGGATTCAAGACGTTCAAGGACTGGTCTTTTTTCCCTTCTACCGGAGAGTTTTTTGCCGAAAGTGGGTACACGTCTGTTGTTATAAATTTTTCGGGAAATGGGGTAGTACCGGGTGGGAAGATGATCAGCGAGTGGGAACTTTTTGCGCGTAATACCCCGACGAAACAAATAGAAGATATGCATCTGCTGCTGGATAAGCTGGTCGGTGGATACTTCTCGAATTATGGAATCGACGATTCGAGCGGGCCGGTAATACTCCTCGGCCACTCGGGAGGGGCTGCGATCTCGCTCCTGGTCGCCTCAGAAAGAAAAGATATTGAGGCAGTGGTAGCCTGGTCGTCCGTTTCGACATTTTATAGATTCCCCGAACCGGTGTTCAGGGAGTGGCGTAAAAACGGTTGGATCGAGTTCGACGGCGATCCGGAATACGGTGCCGTGAGGGTAGGCATCGAAGCGCTGCATGATATTGAGGACAATTCACAACGGCTCAATGTCGTCGACGCGGTCCGGCGAACCGACATCCCTCTGTTATTCATTCAGGGGATGAATGATCCGACAGTTTCTCCGGAGGAGTCGCGGATTCTTTACAGTGCATCGAATCATCCGCTCTCGGAGATCGTTGATATACAGGATACCGATCATATTTACGGTGCCAGCCATCCTTTTGAAAGAGGTGCCTCAGCGGCTTTTGAAAAGATACTGCAAATTACCCGGGACTGGCTCGGGCGCGTGAGCAGGCATAAATTGAATTAATGCAAACAAATGAGGAATATACAATGCAGATAAAGGCAATATCCGAGGAAGGCCGTTCGCAGGCAATAACGCAATCGACCGTATTTATCCAGGTACTCTGGATTACCGTTTTCGCTGCGCTTACCGCATTGGGGGCGCGTGTGGAGATAGCGCAGTATCCGGTTCCATTTACGCTCCAGACATTTTTTGTACTGCTCGCCGGTGCGTTTCTCGGGGCGCGAAACGGAGCGATCAGTCAGCTTCTTTATCTCGGGGTCGGTGCGATCGGGTTGCCCGTATTCGCTGCGGTGGGTGCTCCGGGATTCCTACGGCTGATCGGACCTACCGGGGGTTATTTATTTGCTTTTCCAATCGCAGCTTATCTTGTCGGTTATTTGGTCGCACGAAGGGGCGAATTTATCTGGATACTGTTCTCGATGTTTGCCGGTTTGCTCGTAATATTTTCACTGGGAACGATACAGCTGAATTTTGTGGTCTTCCAGGATTTGAGGCAGGCAATCAAATCGGGATTCCTCATATTCAGCTGGTGGGATCTGCTGAAGCTGGCCGCTGCGGCCAGCATTTACCATCGTATTGCAGGTAGATCAAAAAAATAGGCGTTACGGAATGAGTCCCATATTGATAATTCCGGTAACGATCCCGGAAGCGCGATATTCTGAAGAGAACTCAATATGTGAGGTTTCAGGGAGCTCCCGGTTGCCGTTTTCTTGACTATCGAGCCGGTTTTCGATATATTGTAAATTTTAGACGTTCTTTAGACAGGCGCAGGGGAGCATTATGAAATTTAATACCGGTAGTCTCCCGCTCGGCGTACGTGAATATACGTTCTCAGAGAAGGTAGAGGATTTGAACCTGGACGACCGGTTCCGAGGTACGGTCGATGTCGAGGTGAGGTTGGATAAAACTGAGCGGTTGATCGAGCTGCAGGGAAAAATCCGGACGACGGCTGCTCTGACGTGCGATCGATGCGCCGAGGATCTTCTAAAAAAAATTGAAACGTCCTACCGTATGGTTTACCTGCTTCATGAGAAGGATGCAGGATCGTTCGCGGAGGATGAAGTCGTTGTGCTCCCGTCGGAATATACGGTCGTAGATATCACTGAAGATGTGAGGCAATATTTGCTTCTCACGATGCCATTCAAAGTTCTGTGTACCGACGACTGTAAAGGGTTATGTCCGGTCTGCGGTGTGAATAAAAATGTTACCGGGTGTTCGTGCCATACTCAGGAGATGGATGCCAGGTGGGAACCGCTGACGAAACTGATAAAGAACAATTGAAACAAGTATCATCTTATACGAAGGTAATTCCGTAATGCCAAATCCAAAACGACGTCATTCAAAAACCCGGCGCGATAAACGCCGAACACACTACAAAGCATCCGCACCGGCGCTCGCGGAATGTCCTCAATGTCATGAGCAGAAACTGGCTCATCGCGCCTGTCCGAACTGCGGTTATTACAACGGACGAACGATCACCACACCGAAAGAATAAATACCCTCTCGATGTTGAGAGCTTGCCGGTAGGTAGCATAACAACAACGCTGGAAATTATAGATTTTGCTTTCTATGGAGCATACAGCCGATCGGGGGGAGCTGATAACGCGCATTTCCCTCGACGCGATGGGGGGAGATCACGCCCCCGACAATGAAATCGAAGGTGCATTCGACGCGCTCCGGGAAGCCCGCAACAGGATCGAAGTGGTATTTATCGGGCCCAAGGACGAAATCGAGAAGAAAATAAGAGGTAAACACGCCGGTAATCTGAAGTACTCTGTGGTCAATGCAAGCCAGGTGATCGGGATGCATGATTCTCCGGTCGCCGCTCTGCGCGAGAAAAAAGATTCCACCATCAGCGTCGGCTTGAGTTTGCATCGCGACCGGCGTGTCGATGCATTCGTGAGCGCCGGCAATACCGGTGCGGTTGTATCTGCTTCAACGATGATGCTCGGAAGATTGCGGGATGTCAGCCGCCCCACTATCGGCGCCTTTTTACCGACCGAGAAAGGAGTTACCCTCCTGCTCGATGCGGGAGCCGTTACCGATTGTAAGCCGCATTTCCTATTCGAATTCGCAATTATGGGAAGCATCTACGCCCGGCTATTATTTCGAAAGGAAAATCCCTCGGTAGGCTTGCTTAATATCGGAGAGGAACCCGGTAAAGGAGACGAACTTTCTAAATCGGTGTTCAAGCTTCTGGAACAGAGCAATTTAAATTTTATCGGAAATGTCGAAGGCAGGGACATTTTAACAGGGAAAGCCGATGTGGTTGTGTGCGACGGGTTTACCGGAAACGTTCTGCTGAAATTCGCCGAAAGCGTCATCGGAGTTCTGAAGAATAAATTCAGGGAGTATGCGGAGCGGAGTATGCGCAAAAAGGTTTGGATGGGCATGATGCGCGGCACACTCCGCACGATTCTCAAAGAATTCGATTATCAGGAGTACGGCGGCGTACCGCTGCTCGGTGTGCAGGGAATAACGATCATAGGACACGGCGGATCGACGCCGAAAGCGATTAAAAATATGATTCTCAAAGCAGATGAGATGGTCAGGCATAATATCAACGAACGGATCGAGGAAGCACTCCGCACCATGAAACCGGTGCACGAGTCGGCATAATATACAACCATGAAAGAGAACTGAGATGCGAAAACCTCCCGTCCGTGCTACGATTACTGCGGTCAGTCATTATGTCCCCGATACCGTTCTTTCAAATTTCGATCTGGAAAAGATGGTCGATACGAACGATGAATGGATTCGGACGAGGACCGGTATCATCGAGCGAAGGATCCTTAAACAGGGAGCAACTTCGGATCTGGCAGTCCCGGCAATACGGAAGCTTCTCGATCAGAGAGGTATAGGCCCCGAAGAGATCGACATTATTATCGTCTGCACGGTTACTCCCGATATGTTTTTTCCTTCTACCGCGTGCGTCATTCAGGAAAAGATCGACGCAAAACGGGCATGGGGATTCGATCTTTCCGCTGCCTGTTCCGGATTTCTTTTTGGCCTCACCACGGGGGCACAATTTATCGAATCCGGGCAGTATAAAAAGGTATTAGTGGTGGGTGCGGATAAGATGAGCGCAATCACCGACTATACGGACCGTAACATCTGCATTCTTTTCGGCGACGCCGCCGCCGTTATCCTGATCGAACCGTCTCCAGTTTATGAAGAGGGAATCCTCGATCACGTGTTGTACTGCGACGGCTCGGGCGGCCGTTATCTCTATATGAAAGGGGGAGGCAGTCTCAATCCTGCTACCCACGCTACCGTCGATAACAAGGATCACTTTATATATCAGGACGGGAAAGCCGTCTTTAAAGTAGCAGTCGTCGGCATGGCGGATGTTTCCGCCGAAATTATGGAGCGAAACGGCTTGAGTGGTTCCGACGTCGACTGGCTCGTACCGCATCAAGCGAACCTGCGGATACTGAGCGCCACAGCGGAACGGATGGGTCTGGACATGTCGAAGGTCATGGTCAATATCGATAGATACGGAAATACAACTGCAGCAACGATACCTATGTGTCTTTCGGAATGGTGGCAGGCTGGTAAGCTCCGGAAAGGACACACGGTCGTTATGTCGGCTTTCGGTGCGGGGTATACCTGGGGTGCGATTCTGATGAAATGGAACGCGAAGGATGCCGCTGTATGAACGATGCTGCGGTGAAGCGGGCGTTCCTGTTTCCCGGCCAGGGTTCTCAATATGTGGGGATGCTGCACTCTCTGTATGATAACATCCCTGAAGCGCGGGAGATCGTTGCCGCCGCGGATGAGATACTTGGATATTCACTCAGTGAAATTTGTTTCTCCGGACCGGCGGAAACTTTGCAGCAAACCGAACATACGCAGCCGGCATTATTCCTGCATGGATATGTGCTGTACAAGCTGGTGAACAATGCGGGATTTCATCCCGATGCCGCAGCAGGCCATTCGCTCGGAGAATATACCGCGCTCGCCGCTGCAGGTGCCGTAGCATTCGAAGACGCACTCAAGATCGTGAGTCTGCGGGGGAAATTAATGCAGGAAGCGGGCGTCGCTCAACCCGGTACCATGGCGGCTGTAATCGGCCTTGACGATGAAACCGTCATACGGATCTGTAACGAAGCCCTTCAACACGGCATACTGCAGCCCGCAAACTTCAATTCCCCCGGGCAGATCGTTATCTCCGGTGAAGTGGATGCTGTGGTTTCGGCAATGGATGCCGCCAGACGCGAGGGAGCGAGGTTGGTGAAGCAGCTGGTCGTGAGCGGAGCGTTCCATTCGGGATTGATGCAAGCCGCACAGGACTCCCTCGGCAAGGCATTGGCAGACATAGAATTCACACGGACGCGAATACCGGTGTATGCGAATGTTTCCGGTGAGCCGGTGTTTGAACCGGATGATATTCGGTCCCTTCTGACAAAGCAGATAACCGCACCTGTATTGTGGGATCGAAGTATTCGCAATATGGTCCGGGACGGATATCGTTCCTTTACGGAACTCGGGCCCGGAAAGGTCCTGCAGGGATTGGTCAAGCGGATCGACGGAGATGCCGCTGTAAACGGTGTCGATACGCGGGATGACCTGCAAAAATTCTTTGAATCGTAAACGAATTAAGAGGCAGCATGAGAGAACCGGCACCCTTGCATGTCAAAGGATACGCGATCGATCCGATATTGTTTACTCAGGGATACCCGAAAGGATGCGGACCATATGCATGCAGTTCGAGATGCTGCTCCGACGGCGTATGGGTCGATCTGAAAGAAAAGGAACGGATCATCGAAGAACGGGAACTGATTCAACGGTACATGGACGATACACAGGACAAGGATCCGGACAACTGGTTCGCCGAGTGTGAAGATGATGACGATTTTCCTTCGGGTGTCTGCGAGGGAACAACGGTTCGGAGCGGGGGATGCGTCTTTCTGAACAAGGAGGGGCTCTGCGTGCTGCAGGTCGCTGCGGCTTCAGAGGGAAGGCATAAATGGGATATCAAACCATTTTACTGCATCCTGTTTCCGATCTCGATCGCGAATAAGACAATCACCTTCGACGACCATAAGCAGGGTGAGGTAGCCTGCTGTACAATCGGCAGGCACCATCTGATACCCTTATTCCAGGCCTGTAAAGAAGAGCTGATTCATGCGGTCGGCGATGACGGTTACCGCGCCCTTGAGGAGTACTATCAAGCGAACCGGGAGTATTTCCAACGGTCGGAGGTTATAAAAAATGCGGTTTAAAGATAAAGTCGCCCTGGTAACCGGCGGTTCTCGCGGCATCGGCAAAGGCATTGTCAGCGCGTTTGCAAGCGAGGGAGCGAATGTTATTTTTACCTATCGGTCTTCGTCCGGGGAAGCGGAGCAACTCGCCGGATCGCTGCAGGGCGGCGGAATCCGCGTTGAGCCGGTACAAAACGACGCCGTCAAAGGGGATGAGAGCGTTCGTCTTATCGACTATGTCGTATCGCAATATGGCGGACTCGATATTCTGATCAACAATGCCGGTATTACGAGGGATCAGCTGCTCATGCGGATGAGTGAAAATGACTGGGATGAGGTTATTGCTAATAATCTAAAAAGTGTATATAATTTCAGCAAAGCCGCGCTCCGTCCGATGATGAGTAAACGGTACGGCAAAATTATCAACATCGCGTCGGTTGTCGGACTCACCGGCAACGCCGGTCAGACCAACTATGCGGCATCCAAAGCAGGATTAATCGGATTCACGAAATCCCTCGCAAAAGAGGTCGCATCGCGTCTCATTAACGTGAACGCCGTCGCTCCCGGTTTTATCAAAACCGATCTGACGGACAAGCTTACCGAGGATCAGAAGAAAAAGCTCACGGATTACATCCCCTTAAAACGACTCGGTTCGATTGAAGATGTAGCAAGGGTAGTCTGTTTCCTTTCTTCCTCCGACGCGGATTATATCACAGGCCAGGTTATCTGTGTCGACGGCGGAATGGTTATGTGAAAGCAGATGAAATTTAACTGTACCGAAAACCAAAACAACAACATTTAACGATCAGGAGGTTTCTACTATGGCTGAGGATATCTTGCAGAAAGTTCGTGAGATCATCGTGAACAAGTTGGGCGTGGATCAGGATCAGGTTACTCCCGAAGCGTCGTTTACGAACGATCTCGGCGCCGACTCTCTCGATACAGTGGAGCTTGTCATGGAATTTGAGAAGGCATTCAACATCCAGATTCCCGATGAAGATGCCGAGAAGATCTCTAGTGTGGGCGATGCGGTAAAATATCTCTCGTCAAAGGTGTAACGGATTATCGGAGAATCCGGCGTATCGGGGCATACTCAAACCGATAGGCCGGACCTCTCCTTCATCGTGTTTCCATGAAAACACAAACAAGAAGACGTATCGTGGTAACGGGTATGGGTGCAATCACGCCGATCGGACTCTCCGTCGAGGAATACTGGAATTCCATGATGGAAGGGAAGAGCGGAGTCGGTCCCATCACCTACTTCGACACCTCACAATACGCTACAAAAATTGCGGCTGAAGTGAAGGGATTCGATCCGCTGAACTATATCGATAAGAAATCAGCCAATCGAATGGATGCCTTCGCTCAGTATGCCGTCGCCTCCTCGGATATGGCGCTCAGAGATGCCGATATTACCGCGGAATCTGCAGATCCCACCCGTGTCGGCGTCGTATTCGGCTCGGGTACCGGGGGAATGTGGACCTATCACCGTCAAATGGAAATATTTTTCGAATCGGGAGGTCCCCGGAGGCTCAGCCCTCTCTTCGTCCCGATGATGATAGCGGATATCGCAGCGGGCACCATTGCAATCCGAAACGGATTTAAAGGACCGAACTATGCGACCACCTCCGCATGCGCGACATCCGCGCACGCCATCTGCGATGCCTATATGCTTATCGAGCGTGGAAATGCCGATATTATTGTTGCCGGCGGTACCGAAGCGGCAATCTGCCCCATGGGTGTCGGCGGGTTCAATGCGATGCGCGCACTCTCGACGCGGAATGACGAACCCGCAAAAGCGAGCAGGCCGTTCGATGCGACCCGCGACGGTTTTGTCATCGGAGAAGGCTCGGGGACGCTGATACTCGAAGAGCTCGGGCATGCGAGGAAGAGAGGCGCCCGCATCTACGCGGAAATCCTCGGCATCGGTCTGACCGCCGACGCATATCATATAACCGCACCGGCGCCGGGGGGCGAGGGCGCTTCCCGGTCCTTCCGCCCCGCGACCGAGGAAGAGGGATTATCTGGGGAGAAGGTGGATTATATTAATGCGCACGGTACCTCGACTCCTTATAACGATAAAGCGGAAACGGAGGCGTTGAAATCCTGTTTCGGCGAACACGCGTATAAACTCAGCATCAGTTCGACCAAGTCTATGATCGGCCATCTCCTCGGCGCCGCGGGAGCCGTTGAAAGTATCGCGGCTATTCTGGCGATAGACAGAGGCATCGTGCCGCCGACCATTAACTATGAAACGCCGGATCCCGAGTGCGATCTCAATTACGTGCCGAATAAACCGGTCTCTCGGGATGTCCGGTATGCGATCAGTAACGCTTTCGGTTTCGGGGGCCATAATACATCGATCTTATTCGGTAAATTGAACGAGCATGAGGCCTGACCGGTCACAATCGCGATGATGTTATTTAAAAGGCTTTTACACGGTATAAAATTTTTCCGGTGGCGGCGGAGCAAAATCCGCCTTGAAGATCTCAAGGTCGATTTCTCCGATCTGCAGAAGAAGTTCAATGTTCCGATTAAGAATCACTCCGTCTTCGTGCAGGCGCTTCTGCACCGCTCCTACCTCACGAACGGTAAAACGGAAGAAGGGTATACATCGAACGAGCGGCTTGAATTTTTCGGAGATTCGATTCTCAGCATGATCGTATCCGAATACCTGTACCGGAAATTCCCCCATTCCGACGAAGGCCACCTGACCAAACTCAGATCCCGCCTCATTAATAAGAAAACGCTGGCACATCTCGCCCATCGGATAAAGCTCCTCGACTATATTTTCGTCAGCCAGAGCGCGCGTCAATCCATAGAACAGGGATACGATTCACTCCTGGCGGATGCCTTCGAAGCGGTCGTCGCGGCGATCTATATCGACTCGGGATACGAAACGGCGCGCCAGTTCGTGTTGCGCGAACTGGAAGACGCCCTCGAACATAAACAGATCGAGCTGCTTACCGACGACAACTACAAGAGCCTGCTCATAGAATACACCCAGGGCATCGGCATCGGCGTGCCCCGTTACGAGGTGATTAATAAGGAGGGCCCCGATCACGATCAGACCTTTACCGTAGAGGTTAAAATCGATCATGTATCGTACGGGACGGGTATCGGGAAGAGCAAGAAGGAAGCGGAACAGAATGCCGCCGGCATCGCTTATGCAAAAATAATAAATCCCGCGGAATGACGCGAACAGAGAACCGACACACGGAAAATATATGTACGATAAGTTGATATTTGAAATTAGCAGAGCAGGAAGGCGGGGTGTTTTGCTCCCGAAGAACGATGTACCGCAGGCACCGGAGGAAAAACTGCTTCCCGCCAAATTCCGGCGGGTTTCACCTGCCCCGCTCCCTGAGGTGAGCGAGAACGAGGTGATCCGCCATTATACCAATATCTCCGTTAAGAATTATCATATCGACAAGGGATTCTACCCGCTCGGTTCGTGTACCATGAAATATAATCCGAAGGTTAACGAGGCTGCCGCGGCGATGGGAGGTTTCCGTGAGGCGCATCCGTACCTTCCCGGATATATGGCCCAGGGTGCGTATAAATTAATGTACCGCCTCTCCGGGCAGTTGAAGGAAATCTCGGGTATGGAAGCGGTATCGTTACAACCCGCTGCGGGATCGCAGGGAGAGTTGACCGGACTTTTAATGATCCGCGCGTATCACACGCAGAACGGAAAACCCCGGAAGAAGGTCATTGTACCGGACTCCGCTCATGGCACCAATCCCGCCAGCGTCGCCATCGCCGGTTATCAATCGGTCAATGTCAAATCGAATGCGAATGGCACGGTCGATCTGGAAGACCTGTCGAAAAATCTCGATGAGGACGTCGCTGCCATCATGCTCACCAATCCGAGCACGCTGGGAATATTCGAGAATCAGATCGGAAAGATCGAACGGATGATGAGGGATGTCGGCGCCCTCCTCTATATGGACGGCGCGAACCTGAATGCGCTGCTGGGCATCGTCCGGCCGGGCGATATGGGATTCGACTGCGTCCATATCAATCTGCATAAGACTTTCTCTACCCCGCATGGCGGCGGAGGACCCGGTGCGGGACCGGTCGCCGTCAGCCATCGTCTCGAGCCGTTCCTCCCGGTTCCGAGGATCGTCCGGGAGGGAGATATCTATACGATCAGCTTCGACTATCCTCAGAGCATCGGAAAGGTCCATTCGTTCTACGGCAACTTCGGCATGCTGGTCCGTGCATATATATATATACTGATGCACGGTGCTGAAGGATTGAAGGGAAATAGCATGCATGCGATCATCAACGCGAACTACCTACTCTCAAGACTGAAAGATCACTTCGATCTGCCGTATTCGTCTCCTGCCATGCATGAATTTGTCCTCTCGGGATCCCGGCAGAGAGCGAAGGGAGTAAAGGTCACCGATATCGCGAAGCGTCTGCTCGATTACGGATTCCATGCCCCGACGATATATTTCCCGCTTATTGTGAAGGAAGCCCTGATGATAGAACCGACCGAAACCGAAACGATGGAAACGCTCGATGCGTTCGCCGATGCCCTCATCCGGATCAACGAGGAGATCGCGTCCGATCCCGATATTCTCCTGAAGGCGCCGCACACGACCCCGGTAAAACGGTTGGATGATGCGAAAGCGGCGAAAGAAATAAACGTTTGCTACCAACAGCTCGTTTAATTGCCGGCTTGACAAAGAATACCGGAATTGTGATATTGTGTATCAATTTTATATCGCCGGTGAAGCCCCGCCGCTCGTTCAGCACGGGGCTATTTTTTTGAGTACCATGAGAATCCTTTTCTTATTCCTGTGGATGCCGATTATCCTCCTGATTCCGGTGCTCGCGGAAGCGGGTGTCGACCGGGATATACGCGTCGCACATATCGTTATCTCGGGCAACAGAGTCACGCACGAATCGGTTATTCTCAGGGAGATGACGCACCGCATCGGCGTACCCTTCAATTCGGAGATTCTCTCCTACGAACGCGACCGCATATATAGCCTCGGTCTATTTAACCGCGTCGATATCGGCCACCGCGTCGAAGGAGATTCCGCCGTCATCACTATCCAAGTTCACGAACGATGGTACATTTTTCCGGTACCGCTGTTCGGCATGCGCGACCGAGACTGGTCGAAGCTGTATTACGGACTCGGGGTGGTGCACAATAATTTCAGAGGGCGGAATGAAAAGCTGTGGGCGGGTTTCGCACTCGGCTACGACCCGTGGGTATCGCTGTTTTACAGCAATCCGTCGATCCTCGGACGTAATGATATTTTTCTCGAATCACAGGCGATATTCGCAAGAACGCAAAACAAAAGCGTGTTCTCGCTGGGCGAGGAGACCAACTTTAACGAATACCGGTATGCGCTCGACTTTATCGTAGGGAAACGGTTCACCCTCTACTCCACGCTGTCGCTGCTTGTCGGTTATCGCGGACTCAGGCTCAGCGAATACGTTCCCGGTCACACGGTGTCGACCGACGGCTTCGACAGTTATCTGCTCGCCGGTGTGACATTCAGATACGATACGCGTGATCTATTCGAGTATCCCATGTCCGGAACGCATTTCCGGACCTCCGTATTCAAATCGGGTTTCGGAGAGGGGGAGGTAGATAATCTGAGGGTGAATATCGACGCACGCCGTTATGTTCCGCTCTCGGGGCGCATCTCCATCGCCGCTCGCGCTATGACGAGCATGGCTCTTGGGAGGAGAATACCGCGCCATAGTCATGTCTATATCGGATACGATGAAAAGATACGGGGTCACTTCAAATCGATCTTTGAGGGGGAAAATTCGATGCTCGGCAGCCTCGAAGCGCGATTTCGTTTGTTCGGTCCGGACTACATCGAATGGAAATCCGCTCTCGCTCCCGAGTTCTCGGTTCTCCGGTACGGTCTCAATGCCGCACTGTTCTTCGACACCGGAACGACATGGTTCCGGAGCGAGGATCTCGGATCATTAAAGCCCGTAAAGGGCTTCGGAGGGGGGCTCCACTTTCTATTGCCGTACAGCCTGGTCTTCCGTGTTGAATATGCATTCAACGAACGATATGAAGGCGAATTCATCTTCGATCTCAATGTCAGTTTCTGAATCGGTGTTTACACGCATATGGAGAGTTTTTACGTTCATCCCGGAATGATCACCGGCGATCGGCTTATAATAAAAGGCGAGGAACATCACCACATTTCGAGAGTCATGCGGATGAAAACCGGCGACCGGATACTTGCGGTCGACGGAAGGGGCACGGCGTATCAATGCCGGATCGAATCGATTTCGCCGTCGGAGACATTGTGCGGGATTGAGGAAGTACATAAAAATTATAACGAAGCGGAACTCAAGCTGACGCTGATGCTCCCGATCCTGAAACAGCATAACCGTCTTGAGTGGCTGGTGGAAAAAGCGACGGAGATCGGCGTTCATGAATTTCTCCCCCTGAAGACCGGCAGGTCGGGATCATACCGTCTGCGATTCGAGCGGCTCGAAAAAATCATCGTTTCCGCAATGAAGCAGTGCAGGAGATCGGTTCTCCCAGAGATCAAGCCCGTTGCGGAATTCGATCGGTTTGTGGAGACCGTTTCGGAATCGTACGATAGAGTCTACATTGCACATGAAACCGCGCCGGTTTCTGCTTCCGCGGCTTTGGATGGAGGCAGCGATATCCTGCGCAAGTGTCTGGTTTTGGTCGGTCCCGAAGGGGGTTTTACGGAGAACGAGATCAAAATTGCCGAATCGCACGGTGCGGTGCCGGTCTCGCTCGGAACGAGGCGACTGCGCTCAGAGACTGCCGCACTGGTACTATCGGCATCGATCCTGGGCATAAGGTTGCATCATCAAGTATAGGAGCGAAAAGAAGTGAGGATAATCATTGTGGGAGGGGGCGAGGTCGGGATGCATCTCGGCCGCGTTCTCTCAAAAGAGAATCACGATATAATCATTATCGACAACGATTCGCGCGTTATCGCGCGCGTTAATGAGCAGTTGGACGTGCTGGCGCTCGAGGGGAGCGGAACGAGTCCCGAGGTGATGAAGCGCGCCGACGCAGATCATGCCGACATCGTATTATCCGTTACGGCGCACGACGAGGTGAACCTCATCACGTCTCTGCTTGCTCATCGGATGGGGGCCCACCGCACGGTCGCACGGTTAAGCAATCCGGAATACGCAGACCCGAAATCCATACTTTCTCCCGAGGTCTTCCATGTCGATTATGTGCTCAATCCCGAACTGGTGGCCGCACAGGAGATCGTCAGACTTATTAAACGCTCGGAGGCGACCGACGTCCTCGAATTCGCCGACGGCCGCGTTCAACTGCTGGGGATACGGCTGGATGCGACAAGCCCCATCGTCAACAGGAAATTAAAGGATCTCGTAAAGGATTTCCATCATATTACTTTCCGCGCGGTTGCGATCAGCAGGGGTTTCCGGACGATCGTTCCGTCGGGAAACGACGTATTTAAACGGGGCGACCAGGTGTTCGTGATGGCTCATACCGACCATATCCCCGAAGTGCTCCGGCTTGCGGGAAAGCACGATAAATCGTTCGACGATATCATGGTGCTGGGAGGGGGGAAAATCGGCCGGTACGTGACCTCGATGCTTCAGAAGGAAGTGAATCTCAAACTGATCGAATCCAACCACGACAAATCGCTGCGGCTCGCGGACGAATTCTCGAACGCGCTCGTCATCGAGGGGGACGGCACCGATATCGATCTGCTTGCAACCGAGGGTATCATGGATATGGACGCATTCATTTCGGTCACGAACGATGAAGAGACGAACATCATCTCATGCCTTATGGCGAAACACCTCGGTGTTTCGAAGTCGATCGCGCTCGTGGATAAACTCGATTACATCCCGCTGGCCGGAACCATCGGCCTCGACGTCGCCATCAATAAAAAGCTTTCCGCCGCGAATCTGATATTAAAATTCGTTCGGAAGGGACATATCGTTTCGATCGCCACTCTGCACGGCGTGGACGCAGAAGTCATCGAACTGGTGGTTCAGAAAAATTCACCCGTAACGAAAAAGAAACTCTCGGATCTCCACTTTCCGGACGGAGCGCTCATCGGATGCGTAAGCCGGAACGGGGAAGTGATAATCCCGACCGGCGAATCCCACATCAATGAGAACGATACCGTTGTGGTATTTTCCCTGCCGAAGACCATAAGAGAGGTGGAGCGATTCTTCAGCTCGAAATGAAGCCGACGAAAAATCCCGGATATTTACCCGCTCTGGAACAGGCATGAATTTTCGCGCAATAGGGGCTGTAATCGGATTCCTTCTGCTGTTTGCGGGCATCGCCATGGCCACCGCACTCCCTTTTTCATTTTACTACCGATCCGGCGATGCGGGCGCTCTCGGTCTGACCTCGCTCACTTCCTCTGCCGTCGGCTTTCTGCTCTATTTTATGTTCAGGAAGAACCGCCACGAGATGCGCATTCGGGAGGGTGTTGCGGTGGTTGGCCTTGGCTGGGTCATTCTCGCCGGGGTCGGAGCGGTCCCCTTCATGCTGACCGGGGTAATCGATAATTTCACCGATGCTTTTTTCGAGATGGTCTCGGGGTTTACGACCACGAGCGCAACGACTCTCACGAGCGTCGAATCGCTTCCGCACGGGTTATTGTTCTGGCGGAGTCTCGCTCACTGGATCGGCGGCATGGGGATGATCGTGCTCTCGCTCGCCATACTCCCGCTCCTCGGCGTCGGCGGTATGCAGTTGTACCAAGCCGAAGTTCCCGGACCGACGCATGAGCGGTTGAGCCCGCGCATCCGGCAAACCGCGGTTTTGCTCTGGACGGTATACGCAGCAGTAAGCGGGGTATTGGCGGCGCTCCTGATGCTGGGGGGGATGAATCTCTTCGACGCGCTCTGTCATACTTTCGGCACGATGGGGACGGGGGGGTGCTCGACGAAAGATGCCGGCCTGGCTTATTACGGATCCGTTTACTTCGATTGGATCGTCATCGTCTTCATGACCATCGCGGGATTGAACGTTGCGATCCAGTATCGCATTCTTCGCGGCAATATTTCTCTCCTCTGGAAAGGAACCGAGATCAAATTCTATTTTGCGGTATTACTGGGTGCAAGCATCATCGTGATACTGCTGAGGCTCTTTTCCGGTACCGCGGCCGGCGAAGGTTTGATTACCGATTCGATATTCCATGTGATTTCGGTGACGACGACGACCGCATATATCAATACCGATTACAGCCTCTGGGGCACCGGCGTCATCGTCCTGTTTTTTCTACTGATGTTCATGGGTGGATGCGCGGGTTCGACGAGCGGCGCGATGAAGAGCGTGCGCATTATCGTTCTGATAAAAGCGGCAGCTGCCGAATTCAGACGACTTCTGCATCCGCGCGCGGTGATTCCCGTACGGTTGAACGGCAGGGCGCTCTCTCCCGAAGTGATCGGCAGAATCTTCTCCTTTTTTATGGTATATCTGATTTCATTCGGCATTGCATCGTTCGTGATGATGCTCCTCGGTATGTCTATGTACGATGCCTTCGGCACGGTCGCGGCGATGCTCGGGAATATCGGAGTCGGATTTACCTCGGACGGGGTAACCGGGTATTACGGCGACGTTCACGTGTTCGGCAAATGGGTGCTTGCATTCTGCATGGTTCTGGGCAGGCTCGAATTTTTCACGCTGCTTCTCATTGTATCCCCCACATTCTGGAAAAAATAAACAAGCATGCACTTCCGGTGTATATTCGGCATTTCAGGGTATCTGGCGTCGTTCATCGGCGCGGCAATGCTGATCCCTACGGCCGTCGGGTTCATCTATGACGAGCCCGATAAAGTCGCTCTTCTGATTGCTTCGCTCGGCTCCATGCTGATCGGCGGTCTCCTGGGACGATTTCTTTACGACAGGGAGGTCGAATTTTCCTTCCGCGACGGATTTCTCATCGTCTTTATCGGGTGGTTTGCAATGTCCCTGGTGAGCGCGCTTCCGTTCTACATCAGCGGCGAGATCCCGACGTTAACCGACGCATGGTTCGAAGCGGTATCGGGTATAACGACGACCGGCGCAACGATTCTCACCGATGTCGAAGGTATTCATCATGGTCTGCTGCTCTGGAGAAGTATGATCCAGTGGATCGGCGGCATGGGGATCATCGTGCTCTCGGTTGCGCTGCTTCCGTTGCTCGGGGTAGGAGGGTTGCAATTGTATAAAACCGAGGTCACCGGGCCTACGATCGATAAGATCCGTCCGCGCGTTCGCGATACCGCATCGGCGTTATGGGGTGTGTATCTAATGTTGACGGTCGCTCTCGCACTACTCCTGCTCGCAGGGGGAATGCCGTTCTTCGATTCGATCTGTCATTCGCTGACCACGCTCGCAACGGGCGGCTACTCGGTGAAGAACACTTCCATAGGCGCATACGGATCGTCCTATATCAATATTGTCGTAACGATCTTCATGTTTCTGGCTGGAATCAACTTCACGCTCCATTACCGGTGGATACACGGCGATTACAACAGCTTACTGAGAAGCTCGGAGCTCAGATGGTACACGACGATTCTGCTGATCGGTATACTGATCGTGACCATTAGTACCAGGATTACTTCGTTCGATTCCTGGCCGGCCGCACTCGAACATTCGGCGTTCCAGGTGGCTTCCATTCTGACAACAACCGGATATGGATCGTACGATTACGAATTATGGGCGCCTGCCGTACAGTTTTTGCTGCTGGTGTGCATGCTTATAGGCGGTTCCGCAGGATCTACCTCAGGAGGAATAAAGGTGGTGCGCGTTGTGCTCCTGCTCAAAAATACGGTTCATGAGATCAAGAGGATACTACACCCGAGAGCTATTGTGCTCCTCCCCTTCGACCGGCAGACAGTCGGTCAGGATATATTGAACGAGATTATGGCTTTTGTGTTTCTCTACCTGACTATTTTCCTGGGCGGGATATTCGTACTTGCAGTAGCGGGCCTGGATATAATATCCTCGATCGGAGCTACAGCCTCCGCACTAGGGAATATCGGTCCCGGATTCGGAACCGTCGGTCCGATGGGGACCTACGAGTCTCTTCACCCCCTCTCGAAAATTACGCTCTCTCTCTGCATGATCATGGGGAGACTGGAATTATTTACGATCCTCGTCGTTTTCTATCGCGGATTCTGGCGGAGCTGAATGATCGCCTTTCCTCCGGGCGATCTCGTGGCTGATGTCCTGCAGATGCGTCCCCGCACGTGAAAGCAGTTTCATCGCTTTGGACTCCACCTCTTTCCGGAAAGTATCGTCGGCGATCTGGGGCAGGTTGATCATAACGTTCCGGTGTGCGCCGAATACCGCAGTCTCCAGCGCTTTGGCCCCGACTTCGACATCCGACCGAGATGTATACTGTCCGAGTCTGGCGATCTCTGCGATCGGCTCCCACGCCCGGTCGGCGAGCTCCATGGTGCGAAGCGGAACGAGCGTCGCTTTCTTGAGACCTTCCTGCATGGCGGCCTTCCGCGCTTCCTTCTGTTCGGAGGTGTCGTTCGGCATGGAGAGCGCAAGCATATAGTCGTTGAAGGCGTTTGTATCTTCGTCGACCGACCTGAGCAGCGCTTCCTGGATCTCGACAAGCGGTGGAATAGCGCTACGCATAGTCGCATCCAAATGTTCGAATTTTCTCCTGCCGTATGTCAGCCATCCGACCATGGCGCCGAGCGCAGCCCCCATTGCGCCGATAAGCGCGGCGGCCGAACCTCCTCCGGGGGTCGAGGTCCTTGCCCCGAGCTCGCTTACAAACCGGCGCACCGGAAGATTTACGAGCGGACCTCCGTCCCCATCCGCAATCATATACTCGATGATTTTTTTATCGGGATTGAAAGGAGAGATGGAAGAGAGTCCGAGTCTTTCGACTGCAAGCCGGACCTTCAATCTTTCATCGATAATGAAGAGATTCTCTTTCTCGATATAATAATCGGCCGCCATGAGAAGCGCTTCGAGCGGCACGAGGCCCACGATCTCGCTTCCGGCGACGCCGACGGAGAGTTCGGCGGCATCCTTTATGATCTCCTCGAAGACGACGTGCAGGGGAGTGATCTGATAGTTATCGAGATTCATCGAAACCTGTGCGAGGTTGTGTTCTTCCAGGTACCACCCGATTCCCTTGACGGCTTTCAATTTCCCGGCTTCCTGAATTTTCTTGCCGCCTTTCGAATTAACCGTTCTGCCCTGTTCCCGAATGTTGAGCGCAATCCGATGGGCCTGGTTTTTTGTTCCGAGTATGTTCACGTTGTACGCGATCAGAAAGAAGCGTGCGCCGGTCACCGTCGCACCCGATGCCGGAACGAATTTTGACGGGCCGTAGTCGGGTTTCCAATCGGATTTTCCGAGTTTCTCTTTCAATCCTTCGTATTCACCGGCGCGAATCTGCCGGAGCGCTTTCCGGTGCGGTGCGGTCTGCGCGTCTTCGTAGAGATACACGGGAATTCCAAGTTCATCTCCGACGCGTCTGCCGAACTGTTTTGAGAGCGCAACACATTCTTCCATGGAAACCCCCGAGACCGGGACGAAGGGTACGACGTCGACCGCCCCCAGACGCGGATGTTCACCCCGGTGTCCGGTCATATCGATGCGTTCATAGGCGGTTTTGGCACCGCGAAACGCCGCTTCAACAACGCTCCCCGGATCTCCGACGAAGGTAACAACGGTCCGGTTTGTCGATGCTCCCGGATCGACATTCAGCAAGGTTACCCCCGGCGTTCCGCTTATGCTCTCCGCAATTGCGTCAATGATTGCTTTGTCACGCCCTTCGGAGAAATTAGGGACGCATTCGATTATTTTTCGCATGGCAGATTCAGTCCTCGGTGTTTATGATCCGTATTCGAGCCAAATGCCGTCCTTCACTACGGCGGCGACGTGATTTTCGCCGAAATGATAGGGGAGATAGGTATAACCCGGAATCCGCAGCAGCGCAATATCCGCCCGTTTACCCGGTTCCAGACTTCCGACGGTGTCGGAGAGATTGAGCGCGGCGGCCGCGTTCAGGGTCGATGCAGTCAATGCCTCCTCCGGAGTCATCTTCATCTGGGTGCAGGCGATAGTCATCATGAGGGGAACCGAATACGACATGCAGGAGCCGGGATTAAAATCGGTTGCGAGCGCAACCGCGGCGCCTGCATCGATCAGCTTCCGTGCGGGAGCATACGCATGCCCGAGATTGAACGATACTCCGGGAAGCAGACCGGCAACGACATCCGACCTTCCGAACTTCTCTATTGTAATATCGTCGATGTATTCAAGATGATCTGCGCTGACGGCTCCGACTTCCAGCGCGAGCTCGGCTCCGCCCGAAGGCGAAAGCTCATCGGCGTGAATTTTGGGGGTGAGTCCGTATCGTCTCCCCGTATCCAGTATCCGCCTCGAATCCTCACGGCTGAAGTATCCGTTCTCGCAGAACACATCGCAGAACGCAGAGAGGTTTTTGGAGGCGACGTAGGGGATCATCCGTTCGATGATCAGAGCGATATACCCTTCGGTATTCTCGGCGAACTCCCGGGGAATCGCGTGAGCGCCCAGGAACGTTGCGACGATCGTAGACGGATGGTCGTTCTGAAGCGCGCGGACAACTTCGAGTATTTTAATTTCATCGCGCTCGGTCAATCCGTAACCGCTTTTGATCTCCACCGTCGTCGTACCATGGCGAAGCATGCTATCGAGGTATTTCGTGGCTTTTTTCAGAAGCAACGATTTATCCGCCGCCCGGGTCTTGCCGACGGTATTCTGAATCCCTCCCCCTTGCTCTGCTATCTCCTGATAGCTTGCTCCCGAGCATCGCATGGAAAATTCCGCTTCCCGCGTCGCTCCGAACACGAGATGCGTATGCATATCCACGAAACCGGGTAGAGCGACGAGTCCCGTGGCGTCGATGGTCTGAGCGTTATCGAGATAACCGGACGGAATAGTCGTGTTTTTCCCGATCCATTCAATATTCACCCCTCTGACGACGATTGCCGCATTGTCGATCGTCTCGATCCGCCGCATCGATCTCCCCCGGAGTACGCGCGTACCGGCCGCCACCGGCGTAGCCGCTTGGCGGATATTCCTGATCACGGTCATCTGTTGAATGGATTGAGACATTCGGAGGAAGCTCGTTCAGTTTCTGGTAACCGTCGCAGCGCGTGAAGTTTGCATCAATAGAAATTACGATACCATATATGTTTTTTCAGTTCGTCGAGGAGTCCGGCGGTGAGAATCCTTCCATCGGAGACACTACAATTGGCCTCGACATTCCTTACCGTACGCATCCCGGGAATGACCGTCGAAACCGCCGGATTGCTCAGGCAGAATCTCAGCGCGAGTTCCGCAAGAGAGCCGGCTTCATTTCCGACCAGGGGTTTCAGGTTTATTACACGTTCCCATACCTCCCGTTTTCGACTCCCTTTAAAGTACCTGTTTCTCCAGTCGCGTTCGGGAAAGACCGTATCGGGTGTGACGCTCCCCGTCAACGAACCCTCGTCGAACGGAACCCGTACGATTACCGCCGTATTATTTTTCAGACAGAGAGGAAATAGCCGGTCTTCCGGTGACCGGTCGAATATATTATAGATGACCTGAACCGAATCGACCACTCCTGTTTCGACCGCTCTGAGAGCCGTTTCGGGAGCATGGTCGTTGATCGAAATCCCGAAGAGCCTGATCTTCCCCTGTTCCTTCAATTTTAAAATTCCTGAAGGCCAGTCGAACTGATCCAGGTACTCATCCTGCCATACATGGAGCTGTTGCAGGTCTAAACGTTCGATACCGAGATTCCGAAGGCTATCTTCGGTGCAGCTGAGCAGATAGTCGGGCGGATACACCTCGCTCGCGGGAATTCCCCGTCGTGCCGGCCATATGCCGTTCTTCGGGGGGATTTTCGTCGCGACATATATCTCTTCATCCCGCTCATGGAGCAATCTTGATATGAGCCGCTCGCTATGCCCCTTCCCGTATGCGAGCGCGGTATCGATGAAATTGACTCCCCGGTCGATTGCCGCGTTCAGTGCTTCGAGCGACTGCTGATCGTCCGAACCCTGCCACATCGAACCTCCGATACCCCATGCACCGTAGCCGATCTCGGAAAAGTTTAAACCGCTTCTTCCAAATAGTCTGTATTTCATTTTTACTCGAACATTTCGCCTGCCGGAATAATCCGGATCCGATCGGGATTGAAATTCAGCATCAATTCCTGAACGGCCGCGTCCTTTGCGAGAATCGATGCTTCGACATTCGGATTTGCATATATGATCGGGGAGGGTGCGTTACTCAGAAGCGCGTCGCGGAATGCTTCCCCGTCGTCCGTAACAGCGGCAATGACGATATGCTTCGATTGCAGGTGGCGCTTAATAGCCCGGTTCACATCTTCTACCGTCAG
>CAZBUK010000023.1:0-47656 GCA_964495085.1 uncultured Ignavibacteriales bacterium | reverse complement strand
CGGTTGGATCATGCAGGTAGCGAAAAACCGCGCGCTCGATATACTCCGTCGCGAGCAATCGTACGTCTCGAAGGAAAAAGATATCGCAGGCGCGTTTGATACGGGGCAAACGGAATCCGAAGCATTGTTTCTCGATCATGAGATCGGGGACGACCAGTTGAGGATGTTGTTTGCATGCTGCCACCCGACTATTTCTCCGGAATCACAGATAGCTCTCATTCTTAAGATCTTGTGCGGTTTCAGCATTCCGGAGATCGCCCGCGCGTTCCTCTCCGCGGAAGAGACAATTCATAAAAGGATCGTCCGGGCGAAAGCGAAGCTGCGCGAACTTCGAGGGGAGTTCGAAATTCCTTCAGGCCCCGCGCTCGCGCCGCGCATCGACACCGTTATGCGGGCGCTCTATCTGCTCTTCAACGAGGGCTACAGTGCATCCGGCGGCGACCGCCTGATCCGCAATGAGTTGTGCGAAGAGGCAATACGGCTGACGCGGCAGTTGACCTCGCATTCCGCCGGCGACAGACCGGAAACGCACGCGCTGCTTGCGCTCATGCTGCTCCATGCCGCGCGGTTTCCTTCACGAACCGACGCACCCGGTCATCTTATTCTCCTCAAAGATCAGGATCGCTCTCTCTGGGAAACGAATCTCATCACCGAAGGTCTTCAAGAGCTCGGGCGCTCAGCCGGCGGCCAGCGGATTTCCGAATACCATCTCCAGGCGGGGATCGCGGCATGTCACTGTCTTGCCAAGCGGTATGAGGATACCGACTGGCAAAAAATACTCACGTTGTACGATATGCTCGCGGAGAGGGATAAATCGCCCGTTTTGCTCCTTAATCGTGCAGTTGCGGTCGCACGCATATATGGTCCAGAAGCCGGCATCCGGGCGATCGGGGAAATAGAGGGGCGCAAACAGCTTGAAGGATATTTTCTGCTCTACGCCGTCCTCGGCGAATTCTTCCTCGAGCTCGGCGACCCCGGGCAGGCGGCGGATCATTTCCATAAAGCGCTGAACTTGACCGGGGTTACGTCCGAGCAACTTTTCCTGTCGGAAAAATTAGACCGAGCCCTGACACAGCTCAGGAACCGCTCTGCCGGATAAAAATGCGGGTGAAATTTTCGGATGAATAACGTATATTCACGGTGATCAGACCCCCATCGGTTCAATCTTTTTCATGATTGTAAACGACTCGGAGAACGGTATCTCCGAAATTCCGGGGGTATAAATGAAAATCCGGAGAATCCGAATCGATGAGCGTTCGGTCCGAGCCGGCGACTCTTATCACTTCCATGGTTCACTTCGCACGAAAATCGGTCCCGCCGTTATCAATGAATTTGAACACATGCGGACTCTGCTACGCATCTAGTCCCTCCGGCTGTCGGGAATATCATCAATTCCGGGAACGATCGGGATGAAATTATTTCGTATCGCCGCAGCATGCATACTGTTCTTTTCTCTCCTCCTCTCTTCAAACGTACCTGAGGAATTCGTCGACGATGGAAAGGCATCTGCAGCCGGCAGCTATGTAGATAGTCTCCGCTTCGCTCTTGAGCTGCCCGCTCTGTCCGTTGCCGTGGCCGCACAGGGAAGATTGATTTGGAGTTATACATCGGGGTGGGCGGATTCTTCCGGCGGTGTTTCCGCTTCGCGGCACACCCGTTTCCGTATCGGCAGCGTCTCTAAACTTTTTACCGCAGTAGCGGCTCTCCGGCTCTACGACGCCGGGATCCTGAACATCGATCTTCCGATAGGTGAGTATGTTTCATCAGCTCCCGTCTCCGCAACGCCTATCACACCCCGTCTGCTCGCCGGACACCTTGCGGGTATCAGACATTACGGCCGCACCGATTACATCAATACGGAGTATTACCCGGACCTACGGGCAAGTCTGAACCGCTTCATCGAAGATTCCCTCATTGCAGAACCGGGATCGAAATACAACTACTCGAGTTACGGTTATAATTTACTCGGAGCCGTTTTGGAATCCGCCGCAGGGAAGGACTTCAGGGATATCATACGGGAAGAGATCGTTCAACAGATGGACCTGACATCGACGGTTCCGGGAGATTCGGGGAAATCTGCTGGGGAAGCTGCATATTATATGCGCGTTGCGGGGGGCGATCTGCGGGAAGCGCCTCGCGTCGACCTGAGCGACCGCTGGCCTTCGGGAGGATATCTTGCAACCGCGTCGGATCTGGCCCGGTTCGGTTCGGGAGTATTCGCGCCGGACTATCTCTCCGATGCGGCAAGAGAGTTGATGCTGACATCCATGCAGACTGCGGACGGTGAAACCACCGGCGTTGGATTCGGTTGGCGGAACGGCACCGAGGATCGAGGACGACGGATAACTCATCATGGCGGCGAAGCAATGGGCAGCCGCGCATTTCTGCTTGTCTATCCGGACGATGGATTAGCCGTCGCTCTGCTCACAAATCTCAGCTTCGCTCCGCTCGGTGTACTAGAAGCGACTCGGATTGCGGAACTGCTCTACATCGCTCACATCAACCGTTAATAGCAGCATTATTTTTATCTCTCGGACAAAGGTTTTATGAATACCGGTGCGGCAGTGTTCATGCTGTACCCTTTGTGACGAACAGTGCGGAAAGAGAGAAAAAGTCTGAGGCGCTTAGCTGAGGAGATGCTGCCGTCCATCAACCTGCATCTCGAGATTTGCCGGGGGAACCTTCGGAGGGCAGCTATTACGAGTATCCTGTGCATCTCGGGATCTGCTGCAGGAGTATGCAGGCGACCCCAGTCGATCCTAAGCTCATTATCCATCTACGACCACCCGAAGCGCTAATGTATCCAGGATCAAGAATATAAAATGCGCATGCTCCGAGGAGGAGAAAATCCGCGGCAAGAATATCATGCATTTTCCCCTCTGAAATGAACAATACTGAGGGAATTGTAGCTTTTAAGTCAAAAAGGGTGTGCATCTTAATAGCGCCTTTGTTTGCTCGAAATGATGCCCACGGAAACAATGATTGTAAACATGTTGTAATATCTCTTAGACTTTTTCGATATGTGAGGGGACGGAGTTGCGCAGACTTACTGAAGTATGTGATCTGATCACTGATGGAAAACATGGTGATTGTAGGAATCAATATACTTCAGGTTACTATTTCATTAGTGCGAAAGATATTAAAAATGGGATATTTGATTACTCAGATGTAAGATAATTTATGAAAGATGATTTTCTTGAGGTTGACAGAAGGACTAATTTACAAATGGGTGATATTAATAACCAATAGTGCACTCCTGGAAAAGTTGATATTGTTAATGATATAGATAAAGTTAGGCGGACAACGTTTCATAAAAGTGTAGCATAGGAAATACAACTCAAATCGGGTATATCGGGCAAAACAATCAAAAATGCAATTATCCAAAAAATACAAATTATTTTCATATCCGTTATCACTTTCCACAGAGTTTACAGCGTTATAGTATGAAAGATTAATTACGCTTTATCAAAGAATTAAACGCACAATTGAACTGATTATCTCGCAAATTAACAAATACAACAAATTATTACAAATGTTAAACAATACTAAAAGGAGCTAGAATGAAATCATTCAATCAAAAACTGAATAGCCTGCTGAATATTGGATTGCTTTCAATGGCAATCTTAAGTTTTGGTGCATGCTCGGAGGATAGTGATCCTATGTCGCCTGAACTAACAAATGTCACAGGCAAATGGGATGGCACAATAACTCACCCGAGTTATGACAGCGGAACTATAACGCTTCAAATACTACAAAACGATGATAACATAAGCGGCAGTTATACTATGAGATTTGTTAAAAGTAACGGTGCAGAAAATTATGCCGGCTCACTTTCAGGAGCAAAAACAGGCAACAACAAATATTCTATTATCTTAACAGGTATAAACTTTAGCTGGATAAGCGACTTAACATTAAACTCGCTTACTCTAAGCGGCAACTGGGAATCTTCAAGCAATTCGCTCTCGGGTTCACTATCCGTTCAGAAAAATTAATTCAATTATAAACTCAAATTAAAAACGGAATCTAAGTAATAAAAATGGATAATTCAATGATGAAAGAGGACGAGACATATGTCGAGAGTAAGTTGAGTGCTGAGCAAGCTGATACATGGACTTAAAGATCTGAAAAAACAGAAAATCATTCTCCCCTCTCCGAAGAAACTCTATCCGGATCCTGCGCTGCTCGAAAGACGGTATGAGGGGTTCCGGGGACTATAAAACCTGCCGCACCTGTGGGGCGATGAGAAACAATGAATGGTAAAAGAAACACATCTCTAGAACGGCGTCACAGATTCTCAATAGCCCCAAAACTCCCGTTCCCGATCCCCCACACCTAATAACCCGCAACGTTCATATCAAATGGGTGGCGGATATAATACCCGAACGTTATCTCCCTCTTTGCGCCAGGCAACAGATCTATTGTCCATTTCAACATCCCCTGGTCCGACCGTTCTACCGGCTCCGGACTAATGCCCGTGAGGCGCACTTCGATATCGGAATGCTGCGAAACCGGAAGCTGATCGACGATCGTGATCTTCACCGGCTGGCTTTTATTATTTCCGATCTCGATCTTATATCCCAGGTCGGTTTTCTTCCGCCTGCTCAGAAAACTCCCCTCATCAACTTTTCGCGATACTTCCGTCCGTACTATCCGGATACTCTCGTCGATGCCGAGGAATAATTCGATCTCCTCATCCGGTGCCGTGTAGGCGAGCGATGAACGGCCGACGTAATCCGCACCGAGGTATACGTTCATGGCGCCTGGGAGCAGAGCCGCTCCCGACGTGTTGGAAGTTTTCACCGTGAGGTACGCATTGGATGTCAGTTTCGGTGTCGAGATGTATTCCTTCGCTCCGGTAAACAGATACTCGTTGATGAACATGCGGTGAGCGGAGCCGTCGCCCGGTATCGTCTGTCGACCGGGCACACGGAAGAGCATCGAGGTGACCTGTTCCTCTACTACCGCTGTTTCGACGATCGCACTCATCATCTTTTGATCCTGTTCCATGTCGTCAAGTCCTTTTTCCCTGATCATAGCAGGCCGCGGCGGTGCGATAATTCCCAGGTACCAGGGATGCAGCATGGGCATACGCCCCCCCGCCGCAGGCTGCGCGGTGGAGAGGACGATATTCGCGCCAAGCCAATCCTCACCGGTTCGCTGCAGGACCGAGGCGTTATAGGAGATCCGCACTTCGTCCGAACCGGCAGCTGCCCGTGCATCGTATACCGCCTGCCACGAAGCGCCGGGTACCACATAGCTTAGCCGCAGCATGAGCGTTCCCCGCTCATGCGCGGCGATTCGTACCGAAACCTGTTTCGCCTCGTTGCGCCGTCCTCCGGCGAGCTGCTGGAGCTCGTTCTTCAGGCGCTCGATCTCTTTCAGGATAGCTTCGCGCTCGACGGTTTTATGAAGCGCTGTCGCACGGTTTTCGTCATGTTTTGTACGGAGATATTCGAGCGTCGATTCCCAGCGGCGGATGTCGGGAACCTGCCCGGCGAGCTCTTTGCCCATTTGCTCGCCCGTGTACACGCGTATGGAGTTGAGGAATTGCCGCTCCGACTCGAGAGATTCCAGTTCAGCGGATTTGCGATCGACATCGCGCTGAAGCGAGGCGATCCGGTTCTCGAGCTCGCGCACGCGCTCACGCGCAGCTTCGCCGGGAAAAACGCGCTGCGTCTCAACGCCGGCGATCTGCATGCGGACGGATCCTTCGCCGCGTACGGTCACCGTCTCATCTAATAATCCGGACGGAAGCGGGCCGAATCTGTAGACATGTTCCCCGGGCAGTATATCGATCCGGGCAAGACGGACGACAAGCGCGCGTTCGCGGTATACGGTAACTTCATCAACGGCAGATCCGCCTTCGATTTCATCCGCTATCGCGGGCAGCGCGAGCATTATGAGCGGGATAACGGCTGCGATCAGGATATTCAATCCTTTCATTTCTTTTCTCCTGTTACTTATGAGATGAATTGCTTTACGGCCGGATGGAAACGCGGTACCCAGAAAAGCATTCCTCTGAGTTACGGACGGTTAGACGAGGGGGTGTGCGAAAAGGTTCTCACACGGCGGATCGGTCAATTGTGTCTGGAAACTAAGAAAATTCCCCGTCCGGGCGATTCCCGTGCGCTTTCGTACCGGGAGGTCACTCGCTGGTCATGATGAAGAGCGGTTTCATCTGGAACGTATGATAGTGCGGACGGAGCCGCTCCGTATTATAAAACCTTTCGACGTCGACGACCTTCTTCGTGCTCGTCACCATCTCGAGGGGGACGTTGTCATACCGCCCGTCCTTCAAAACGACGAGACGTCCGTACATTTTTTTCAGAACGAGATCGAGCGCGAGGTTTCCGTACGCCATCGGCACGATCGAATCGATTGCATCCGGATCGCCTCCCCGGACCAGATACCCGAGTTTCTGATTGATGACACCGACGGATTTTCCCTTATTGTATTCGGGGGTATGTTCCTGTATCTCCGCCGAGACGAGGTCGCCTATCCCCCCGAGCTTCGCATGCCCGAATGCGTCCGTTGTCTTATCCTGAAAAACCATTTCTCCGCCTTTGAACATCGCACCTTCGGAAACGATGACGACGGAATACCTGCTCGGGTTTCTGTTCCGGTCGAATACGAGCAGCTCGATCAGTCTGCCGATATCGAACTTATACTCCGGTATGACGCACCGGTTCGCCGCTCCTGCCATCGTCGGAAGCATCGCGGTGAAGCCCGCATATCTGCCGAAAACCTCCAGAACCATGATCCGTTCGTGCGATCCGGCTGAAGTCCGGAGCATATTGGCGAGCGCAATCGTCCTTGTCACGCACGTGCTGAAACCGATGCAGTAATCGGTGCCGGGCACGTCGTTGTCCATGGTCTTGGGGATGGCGATTACCTTCACGCCCTCTTGTCCCAGTCTGACCGCATAGCTCAACGTATCGTCTCCGCCGATCGGAATGAGATGATCGATCCCGAGATAATCGAGATTTTTCAGCACTTCAGATGTAAGATTATTCTTCGTTTCGTTGTAAGAGTCGGAAAGATGCGGCGGAACGCTGGCACGCGATACGTTGAGCGGATTCGTTCGCGAGCTGTGCAGGAATGTACCGCCTGTCCGGCCCGCCTTGTTCACGATTTCTTCGGTAAGCATCTGAATGTTATTGCCGTTATCCGCCTGCGGATCGCGGATGAGATCGACCAATCCGCCCCATCCGCGCCGGATCCCGATCACGCGGTACCCTTCGGTGAGCGCCCTGATTGTGATCGCTCTGATCGCCGGATTCAGGCCCGGCACATCGCCGCCGCCGGTAAGTATGCCTATCGCCCCTTTGCCCCGGTTTATATTTGCCATGCTTGAGGGATCCCCGAGTGAAGAAAAACCTGTCAAGGTTACGGTAGCTTGGTATCGGGTATTACCCGGTTATAATATTTCTTATTGTCGGTAAATACAAGTGCACATCTCTATCGGAGATCAGGATCGCGGTTAATAATACCACCGGTAAACAAACGTTGCATTTCTTCCGGGCATCGGGTTATTGCGGTCCTGGATTCAGGAGAGGTAATCAAAAAGGTGGTAAAAGAATCCTGGTCTTCTTAAATTCCTAAAAATACGTCGAAAATCCAAATTGAAAAACTCCTGTCTTGGTGGGCGGATTTCCTAACAAGTCGGTGTGCTGCTCGAACCGATAATTGAAACGCAGGACGCTCGTTCCTACGGGTCTGAATGCGATCGCGGGGACGATTGCCCACACATCATCACCGATGTTTCCTCCTGTTTCGTTAAACTTGCCCTGATTGTAGTCGGCATACTCGAGACGAACGCCCAAATTGAGTTTTGCGTTATCCCACCCGATTATTTTCTTTTGCAATACAGTCCCCACAATATCGATATATCCCCCAAACTGTTGTGTTCCGTATTGCTGGGTATAGCTATCCGGAACATCAACATAAACTTTTACAAACTCGCCGGTAAGGGTCAATCTATCGCTCAAGACGGTAGTATTGAAGTCTGCAGATATAACGTGTACACTTCTTTTCTCGTCAAGAATTAAACCGTCTACTTTCCAATTGTTGTAAACCCCCGTCAAATAGGAAAATCCAAATTCACCGATGATTCGGTTACGGATAGCAAGTTTTCCGGTAAACATCGGAAGCCCGCTATTGCTTTCTTCAAACCGCACAGGATTTTGCTTTCCCTCTGCAAGCGACGTTCTCCCATCGGGATTTGAAATAATGTTATCGTCGAACCCGTTTGTCAGATATGCTTCGTAACCTACAATCCAATCGTGAGCGAAATATTTCCCATGTAAACCGAGGCCTACATTTGAAAGAGTGGTAGGAATAATCGTGGTTGCAGAAATCGGCCGGTCAATAAAATCCCATCTGGGCCCATCATGATTTTGGTTAAATGCTCCTATAGGGTTCATAATTATTCCGCCCCTTAAATTGAGCAAATGATGAAATTCAATATCCATAGCGGCAAATTCAATATTGATTTCCTTTGTGCCGTCTTCAAATTCAAGTTCCGAAAGGAATTTAATATTTTGGGCGATGGTAGAAGAAAAGAATAATGTGAATCGTCTTGCCTGAAAAGAAAAACCATCTGAAATACCGTCGGTTGCGGCGTACTGGGTATTGGCTTCCATATATCCGCCAATGGCAATGGGTAATTTACCTGTCGTTAAAAAATGACGGTTGTACACTGCGTCCATATTCAATAGTTGTCTGGATGTATCAGCAGGGATATGCCGTATAAACCCCGTTGTATCGGTTTGGGCATAGCCGATTGTTAAGGAACAAATTAACGCGGCTAGCGCATAAACGCTTTTAGAGATGTATGAAGATATTCTCATCGTCGGTCGAAGTTTTAAATGTTAGTAAATTACGCTCAGCGGGCGGGTTTTGTACCATTCCTTCGTTGGTAAACTCACTGCCGTGGCAGGGGCAAGCAAGGAACGTTCCTTGCGGTTGCAACTCGCAACCCTTATGCGTGCATTGCATCAGCAAAGCGGAATATTTTTCCTCATTGACTTTGTAAACATAAATCGGGAAACCGAAATTATCGGCTTTCACCAAAACAAATTTTCTATCCGTGATCTTTTCTTTATCTGTTTTCAGAAATTCCGATTTCTTGATTATTATACGATTGTATTCAAGCACAGTTTGAGCATAATATGTTGTGCTTGCACAACTTTGAAGAAATGCCATGAATGCCGTACCGCCAAAACAGGCATACCCGCATGTTTTAATAAACTCGTTCCTGTCCATTGCTTATAATGATTCCAAGAACTTGAGAAGTGCATCTTTTTCCTGTTGGGAAAGATTCTGATACAGCATCCTGCTGTTTGCTGCCTCTCCCCCATGCAGTTGAATGGCTTCTTCGATGCTTCTTGCTCTGCCGTCGTGCAATAAAAAATATTGACCGCCTTGCGAATCGGGCGAGAGTCCCAAACCCCAGAGCGGCGGAGTGCGCCATTCGGAAGTCTTTGCACTTCCTTCGGTGTAGCCATCATCCAGCCCGCTTCCCATATCGTGTAAGAGCAAATCGGTGTAAGGGTAAAATTCTTTGTTTGAAAGCGCTTCAATGGGTGAATAACCCGTTTTCAATGATGGCCTGTGACAGGACGCGCAATTGATTTGGCTGAAAATATTTTTTCCCTGAATTACTTCCGGATCGTTTCGATTTCGTTGTACGGGGGCTTTCAGTGTTTGCAAATAAAACACCACATCGTTGACGGTTTGCGTTGAAACTTCAGGGTCAATTTCCAGTCCGCTGAACACATCAATGGGATTGAAGAGAGAAGTGATGCCGATATCCTCACTGTATGCACTAACGGTTTGATGCAATAAATTGTAGGTAACCGCTTTTTTCCCGAAACGCCCGATATATTTTCCGTTTTGAGTAACGGCATTTGTGTGCGGAATAATATAGGATGGAATATTTATCCAGTTGGGCACTCCTGAAATTCCGTCGCCGTCTGCATCATTCGGATCGGCCATTGCCAGAATGTCCTCATCGGAAACCAACGCCAGGAATCCAAGGCCCGTTACTGCGGGGGGCGTGAATCTTGAATATGTGGCGCCCATAGGAATTTGTTCGGGGGTAAATCCGGGTATTGCTCGATTTTGCAATTGAGGACCTCCTAAATGCAAGAACCGGTTGCCCGTGCTGTCGGTTTGTCCAAAACGGGTGAGGGTTGTAGATGGATGTCCCTTACCGTCTCCGGTATGACAACTGATACAACTCGTCGCAACGAAGATGGGACCAAGTCCATTTTCAATTGTGAAAGTTTCACTAAAGGCGGCATCCCCTTTAAGAAACTGAGAAAGTTGGGCAGGAGTCAGGCCATCCATTGGGCCGTCTAGAACCTCATCGTCATCCGGTTCGGGTGGTAACATCTTTTCACAGGATATTAGTGCGATAACTGTGAAAAGCGTCACGCTAACTGCAAACAGTTGTTTATTTATCATTGCTTTAATTCTTGGAATATGGTATATGTGGTGATTTTAGATGTCTGTCATGATTAAATATTCTATAACATGAGGGTCATAAAAATACCATCACTGATATTTCAATTCCGATGAGAATTTAGTTCGATAGTTCAGCGTCCTATGAGAAAAGAGACGCACCGTCCTTCCCGGTGGAGATCGGCAAAAATATTAATTTAGGCATAACTAAAATCAATATTAACTAATTGCAAACATATAATCAAGTATCCCCAATTATTACCCGGGATTAATTTGTTAAATTTCTTAGGTTTTGGGTATTTATTGAGAGAAGGGGATAGGTGAGTCCGGGAGTGAAAAACAGTGATCTGAATCTCCCGGGTTATTCTGATTCAGTAGGATTTAACTCCATATCGAATTTACCTGACCAGGATCATCCAGCCGGTCCTTGAAAATTTTCTCCCGGTTTTATCTTCCGGGACGGCATCGATCCGGTAATAGTAGACGCCCGATGCAGACTCCGCCGTCCACATAGCTTCATGCTTGCCTGCCTCCACGATACCCTCAAAGAGCGTTGTTACCTTCAGGCCGCGGATGTTGTAAATTCCTACCGTGACGCTGCTTCTCACCGGAACGGTGAACCCGATCGTCGTCGACGGATTCAACGGATTCGGATAATTCTGAAAGAGTTCGAATGTCTCCGGGATTGGGTTAATCTCCGATGGACGGCGGAAATAAACAGGGTAAAAGAACAGATGCTATATGAAAATGTCGGTTCGGTAATATGGACATATAAAAAACCGCAAGCGGTACGGTGAATTCCTTCGTTTCACCGCCGCCGCTTACGGCAGGATGCTGGTGTATGTTGAGATACCCCGGGATTAAATCTGGAACGATACCATCAGCATCAGAACGTTATTTTTAATGTTAAAATTATCCTCGGAATCGTCAATGGATGACAATCCGAGATCGTACCGGATTTCGATACCAAATGTACTGGCGCCAACAGGAATTCCTACGCCTCCTCCGATCACGAACCCGAAATCCGTTCCCTTAATTCCCTCGTAATCCTCCTCCGAATCCAAGCCTCCGCCTTCCAGATGAAGTTTGCTGCTGAGTTTAAAGCCGAGCGCCGGACCTGCATACAGCATAGGGGTTAACCCTGAATTCTTCATCGGGATAACAAGTTTTGCAAGAACCGGTATCTCGAGGTAGTCGAGCTTGACGGTCCCGGTATAGGTAGTTCCGCCGAATGTCTGCTTCTGGGCCGCACCTTTCATGGTATAGAGAACTTCAGGCTGGATATAGAACATGTTTGCAAGCGGATATGCGAGGAATCCTCCGATTGAAAAGCCGGTGCGCGACTCGAAATCTCCCGCATCGTCACCGCCTATATTCGCGATATTCAACCCGGCTTTGGCTCCGAATGTCATCGGTTGGGCAAAGGCGGTGTCTGCGGCAATGGCGAAGACCAGAACCGCGTACAATACTGCTGCAAGTTGCTTCATAGCACTCTCCTGTGTAGTAGTTGGTGGAAAAGTAAATAAAACGACAGTTTGAAATTAGCTGCTCGATTCGGCGTGACGGTATGTTTCCGGTCCTCTAATGCCCTGCTCATGCATATCCATGCGTTCGTCTACGTAGCTAAACGACCGGTCCTCCTCCCTGATAAGAGATGTCGGTACTGCGTGAATCCATACGCTGCAGCCGCCTAAGGTGCAGTCAGTAGTACGGATTGGAAAAGGAAGAGTTTCACGAAGGATATACTATTTTTTTGGATGAAAATCAATGAGATGGAACGAGGAAGCGAAAAGAAAGCAACTATCATTTAGAAACCACATCGTAATCTTTCCAATGAGTTTCATAGTACAGACGGGATTTAATTTTATATGGAATTTCCAACTGCTGTGTTTAATGTGGGGTTGAGAGCCAGTCAAGGTGAGCAGTAATTTACCGACCGGTCAGTATTATTTTCTCCGGCTTCTTCGTCTCCCGCAGATGTCCGGCGGTTTCCTTATTCGAATGGGAATATTAAAAATTACTCCTTTTTAATCGACTTCGAGAGTATCAACGCCGAAACATTGCTCAGGAGGTCGAACACATTCTCCCTGGCTTTATCCTGCTCGACGCCATTGTAGACGCACCACTCTTCCTGAAATACAACGAAGGAGAGAAACGGAACGATAATTAGAAAAAAGTGTGCGAGTCTGAGATCCTGCTCCTCTACCGCCATGCCTGCATTCTTAAAATAATCGATGCTTGTTTGTTGTGCGAGTTGTACTTCCATAAGGTATTCCGCCACAAACTCCGTTTTTAACGCCTCCTGGTGAATTATCCGGTACATGTGTTTTCGACTATCATACAACTCATACATCCGATGCAGCATCCGGTTGAATCCATCGGTTGTAAGCACGTTCTCGGGCCTCTCACCCGATTTTTCTGCGGATATCAGATCTATCATTTCGCGATTCAGCCGGTTTAAGAGCTCTTTCAAAACTTCATTCTTATTCCTGAAGTAATAATAAATGAGCGATTTCGGGACTCCCGCATCCTCTGCTATTTCCATCATACCCGTACCGTCATATCCCTTCTCGGCAAATAAAAGCTCGGCTGAGTTCAAAATATTCGCTCTCGTTCGAGCTGCCTGTTCATGTTGTATTTCCTTTACCATAATTCCTCCGATTTATCGACCGACCGGTACATACTGGTTCTGAATATATCCTGACACCCTCGGTCTACCTATAAATAATAAATTGACCGGTCGGTCTAAATATACCCCTTTTTTTAATAAAGTCAAGGAAGGATTTACTGCTCTTTTACCGCGGAGATTGGATCACAGGTGTTGTAAGCATAGATTATTATAAAAGAAAAGTCCGCAGCGGATTTTCGGTAATATTAACAGAATAAAGAAACTCCCATATCCACTGCGGACTCTCTCAAGAGTGAGCGGATTCGGACATGTATTCGAATCTAAAAGATCGAAAGTCAAATACTGATTGATCAATATGTTCTCGATCTGTCCAGACGACGTTTGGCCTGACCTATTGCCGCCTCTTCCGCTTCTTGTCTCGTCGCCCCTTTTGCCCTTGCAATCACGGCTCCGGGATCGACATTATCAACGGTACAGATGTAGGTTCTACCGAGACGATAACTCACGATGTTCATCTCAAAAGGAGGATACGCTTCCCTCCGAGTTTGGTATTCTTCGGGTACGTGGATTGTCATCGGGGTCTTCATCGCTCGACCGGGGCATTCACCAGGTTACCCCACTCCGTCCAGGATCCGTCGTAATTAGTAACTTTGTCGAATCCCAGCAGATATTTCATGGCGAACCAGGATAAGCTTGAACGTTCGCCGATTCTACAATAAGTAATGACATCCTTGTCCCTTGTCACACCCATCGATTCGTACAGTGATCTCAGCTCATCGGGCGATTTAAATGTGCCGTCTTCGTTGCAATTCTTACCCCAGGGTATATTGACCGCCTGGGGGATATGGCCGCCCCGCTGGCAAGTTTCCGGCAGCCCCGGGGGAGACAATATCTTGCCGGTAAACTCGTCGGGTGAACGGACATCCACAAGGGTCATGTTTTTTCCCGTGTTCTGCTTAGTCATCACGTCGGTTAGAAAACTTCTCATTGAGAAATCGGGCTCCGGAAGCAGGTATTTTTTCCGTTCGATCGAAGGAATCCCGTCGGTGAGCGGTCTCGCTTCGGCGATCCATTTCTTTCTTCCGCCGTCCATAATACGAACATCCTTATGGCCGTACATTTTTAATTGCCAGAATGCCCAGCACGCAAACCAATTGTTATTATCACCGTAGAGTACGATCGTATCTTCGTTGCCGATACCCGAATCCGAAAGAAGCTTTTCCAGCTTATCCTCCGGAATTATGTCCCTGCGCAGCGTATCGCAGAGCTGAGTCTGCCAGTTCCACGCCATGGATCCCTCTATATGGCCTTCCCCGTACGCCGTCGTATCTACATCGACCTCCACGATACGGATGCCCGTGTCCCCCTTATGCTTCTCAACCCAAGCGGTTGATACGAGTACATCCTCCAGTTTTTGTGTTCCCATAACTCAACCCTCCGGATGTTATAATTACTTTATATTTATATGATTTGGATGGTAAAGCGTTACAGCGGTTTCGCTCATTTCATGACCCCAGAGGTGACGGCTTGGCCCTCTCCCTACCCGAAGTCCGGAATATTGCATATCGTGTGAAACACCCGACGAAAGCTATAAATTCCAATCTCTGTCAAAAAACGTAGCTCAGAACTCTTTGTGTTCCATGGCCGGATTGTAAACCGCCCCCGGATCGGTCTCATGACGGACGCCCTTCGGAACTTGATTCGACAGACGACAGTTGCTATATTCGTACTCTACATAAAACGACATGCACAAATACAGGAGGTGTTCAATGGCAGTTTTTTCGGTTATCGGCGTACTGATTCTTTCCTCGCTCTCTATAAACCCGCAGGACGAATCGATCACCGGCTATCGCGCGGAGGTACTCAGGGAGATCGACGGCGCGGCAAACAGGATTATCAGTCTTGCGGAAGCGGTACCGGCCGAACAATACGAGTGGCGTCCCGCAGATGGCGTCCGTTCGTTCAGAGAAATTTTCCTTCATATTGCCGAAGGCAACTATTCCATACCGAGTATGATCGGAGTGAACCCTCCCGAGTGGTATGAGCCGCGCAAACTGGAACAGACCGTCACCGCAAAAGCCGATGTGGTGGATGCGCTGCGGATCTCGTTCGACCACCTTCGCTCCGCCGTCCGATCGATCGAGGATACCGATATGGACCGCACGATACGTTGGTTCGGCGGCAGAGAGAACACCGTCCGGGGAGTCCTCCTCTTCATTCCGAAACATACGGGCGAACACCAGGGCCAGTTGATCGCTTACGCACGCGTGAACGGTATCGTACCGCCTTGGAGCAGATAGCCGGTCGGTTTTCAACCGGAGTATTCATGCAATAGATGTTTTTTCTTCGAACTATGCGTTCGTAGAGACGACGCTGCTCTACAAGCGCTCTTTCAGGCCTTTCTATACCGGTTAAATCTCATTCGCCGATAAATTTCCATCCCGGTCGAATTGCTCGAGAGATAGAATTGAACGATGGTTGAACACCCGTATTCAAAATTCCTTTCTACTCGTATAAAGATACCGACTCTGTGAATTATTGAAGACCATCGGAGGCACGCATTGCCGTCCATCCGCTTCTGGTGTATCGGATTATATCTCATCGCCGTTCTCAGCTCGCCCGCGCGGCAGAGTAACCAGTCGGATGAAAGGCTCATCCTCCCCCGCATCGATGAGGTTATCGTTATCGACGGGAGAATCGACGAATCCGTTTGGGACAGTGTCGCATCCCTCCCCATGACGATGCACGTGCCGGAATTCGGGGGTGAACCTCTGCATCCGACCGACGTGAAGATTGCCTATGACGATGTTTACCTCTACCTCGCCGCCATATGCTCCACTCCCCGCGATGAAATATATACAACTTCGTTCAGGCGCGACCTGATGGCGCCGACAACCGATTACATCGGCATCGTCCTCGATACGTATAACGACAATGAAACCGCCCTGGCATTCTCGCTGATGCCGACAGGGGCGCGTCTCGATTATACCGTATCGAACGACGCACAGGGCTCGTCGCCCATGAACATCAGCTGGAGTACCTTCTGGGATGCCGAGGTTGCCCACTTCGAAGAGGGGTGGTCTGCCGAAATTAGAATTCCGTTATCGAGTCTCAGATACCGGGATACCGGCGGTCTCGTAGAAATGGGAATGATCATATTCCGCTGGTTCGCGGTGAACACTTCGGTCGCTACCTATCCGCCCATCCCGCCGAACTGGGGTTTCTGGAGTTTTAATAAGCCTTCACGCGCCCGGAAAATTATTCTCGAAGGAATCCGCACCAGAAAACCGGTTTATTTGACACCGTATGTGCTCGGCGGCATGGAGCAAATGTTTCATCTCGACCCGGGGCAGACTCTCTATACACGAACCGACGACCCGACGTATAATTTCGGGTTGGATCTGAAATACGGTCTCACAAACAATCTGACGCTGGACGTGACGGTCAACACCGACTTTGCCCAGGTAGAAGCCGACGACCAACAGGTGAACCTGACCCGATTCTCATTATTCTTTCCCGAGAAGCGATTATTTTTCCAGGAACGTGCCAGCATTTTCAATTTCGGCGCGATCGAACGCTCTTCACTGTTCGAATTTTCACCGGGGACGACCCACCAGCTTTTTTACAGCAGGCGTATCGGTTTATACGAAGGAAAGCCGGTGCAGCTCTACGGCGGACTACGCGTTGTGGGACGTATCGGCGACTGGGACATCGGTCTTTTGAATATACAGACTTCCCGGGAGAAGACGATACTTGTCGGGGACGATCACCTGCGATCGGAAAATTTCGGCGTTTTGAGGATTCGTCGTCAAGTTTTTAACCCGTATTCGTACGCAGGGATGATAGTCGCCACCCGCATCAAAACAAATGGACACTATAGTACTTCTTACGGAATCGACGGCAATATTCGAATGTTCGCCGACGATTACCTTTCGCTCTCATGGGCTCAAACCGCCGGTAGCAGCATTCCGATCGATCTGACCGGTTCCGGAATCACCCGGGTGCACGCTCAGTGGGAACGTCGCTCGCTCGACGGATTCGGGTACGATGTCAGTTTTTCTAGATCCGGCGAATTGTACGATCCGGAAATGGGATTTACACTCCGTCGCGATTATACCAGAATCGGCGACAGGGTGTTTTACGGATGGTTCCCCGGAGAGCGTTCGTTTCTGCAGCGGCATCAGCTATACCTCAACGGCGCTCTGTATCTACGGAACGGCGACGGTAACGTCGAATCCTATGAATACGGCCCTTCCTGGGAGGCCACATTGAAATCCGGCGACCGGATAATCCTCAAGGCGTTTATGCTCTCAGAACATCTTGACAGGACGTTTACGCTCTCGGACTATGCAGAGGTGCCGCCGGGAATCTACCGCTTCGCTAACCTCGCCGCATCGTACGAGCTATTCGGCGGCAGGATGCGTGGCATCGTTACCGCAACCGGGGGAACGTTCTACGACGGCAACAGTATGTCGATCATTTTAAATCCTTCGATTATTTTTTCCAGGTTCTTTCAGCTGCAGGGCTTCTACCGGTACACACGGATACGGTTTCCCGATCGCGGGCAGCAGTTCGACGGACACGTAGCAAGAATAAAATTGGACGCTGCGGTGAATACGAAAATATCGGCGTCGGCTTTTCTACAATACAACCGGGCGATACATGCGGTGATAATCAATATGAGGGTTCGGTATAATCCTCGCGAAGGAAACGATCTCTATGTTGTGTATAACGAGGGGCTCAATTCGAACAGAAACAGGACGGAAGTACCGTTGCCCCATACGAACAACCGCACAGTTCTGCTGAAGTATTCGTATACCATTATTTATTAGAGATACAAATGCCGGAAGGTGGGCAGAGCTACCGGGATGGCAGAATGTATCCGGAGAAGTGTCGGGGCGGCCAGATTTGAACTGGCGACCTCCTGGTCCCAAACCAGGCGCGCTAACCGGACTACGCTACGCCCCGAAATTCCATGCTAAGGTACGAAAGATCCGCATGATCCGCAAGAAAGCAGTCGGATCCGTTGAAACCGGTTTCCCCGTAGCATACCACAGCGGTTTTATTTCGTTATAATAAACCGCCGGACCGACACAAATTCCCCGGCCTGCATCCGGTAATAATAAACCCCCGATCCCAGAGTCTCCACATTGAAACGTATTTCATGCATTCCCTGCGCTTTTACCTCGTCGAGCAGCGTAGCTATCTTCCTGCCGAGCAAATCGTACACGGTTATCGTCACCCGGGATTGTTCGGGTACGGCATAAGGTATGACGGTGGAAGGATTGAACGGATTCGGAAAATTCTGGTAGAGCCTGTAATCCGACGGTACGGGAAGATCTTCCGCTGCCACCGAAGTAACCGGGTCGTTAAATGCCGTCATCTCGGTTATGAATCCGGCGATTGTAAACAGGTATTCCTCGATATCTGCTATACTGCTCGAGATCACGACATCGTACGCGTCGGCGAAACGTTTGACAACTCCTCTTGCAGCCGCATAGTGCGACTGTATGGTATACTCATCCAATATTGTCAGTGGGATCGGTATTCTGCCGATAATCGGAACCGTCGTATATACGGTTATCCGGAGTGATGTAACACTGGCGAATACTTTCGTTTCAAAATCACCGATCGGGAGAGCTATCGATTCATCCCCGAGTCTCACGGCTTCTATGATGAGCTCGAGCTCCGCCTCTTCTTCGACCGTGAACCCCGACGGGATAAGCGAGAGCAGCGTGTCGGGGAGCGGGACGTTCTGTTCGAGCTTGAGAAGCTCCCAACTCACTCCAACGGACTGGTTGAAGCGGGCGATATCGATATCCTGGTTCAGATCAAGGTCCAATGCGATGCCGAAAAATTCCGCTTCGATGATCTCGCCGAGCCGCACGGTTATCGTATCCCCACGCGCATAATAAATGCTCTGCTTGCCCGATGAAGACGATATGAAATATTTCAGCAGGCCGCCTTCCAAAACAATCGCCAGGAGGCTGTCGGTGTGAAAAATGTCCGATATAATCGAATCGCCGATGGCCGTTACGGTACGATACTCCCAGTAAGCGCCGGGAGTGGGTGGCAGAAAGTCGGAGGCGGATTGAGCGGGGGATGCCGTGCATAAACTGAGCGATAATATGGCCGCCGCGGCATGTTTGTCGAACCAGGATAACATAATCCTCTCTTTCTTGAAAAGGTACCCGGTTATGTGAGTCAGTATGCTAAGAAAAAAGGCTGAGATTTGCAACCTGTTTGAAACGGAGAACGGTGCAATAATCCGTATCATAATCAAAAATTGTTCTAAATATCACGATTGAACCGTTAGTCCCCGGAATTACAGAAATACGATGAAATCCTTCACCTTACTGAAGTCAGCAGCCGGTCAGTGTTTTCTGAGATGAGAGGAATCAGGGAGTAGGGGAGGGGTAAGTGAGAAGCGATTCTTAATTTCTCGCTGTGCGGCGCCGAAATGAAAAGTACGCGGAGAGCGGACGGACCGCTCTCCGTGAAGCATTGTCGTTTAAACTTTATTTTCCCTTGCGGGTTCCCGGTTTTGCTTTTGCCTGAGGAGTTTTATCCGCCGGCTTTTCCTTTTTCTTACCTACCGGCGTCTCAGTATCCTCCTGAATGAAAAGGTCGTCCTGAGAATCGCTAGCGTCGGGTGTTGCCGTTCCGGCCGGTCTCGCCGGTTCGTCCTCATCGGAGAAAACCACGGCGACGTCCGAAATAATATCTCCCGATCCGAGGCGGATCAAGCGGACTCCCTGCGTCAGCCTGCCCGCAATGCGTATATTCTTTACATGCTGCCGGATCGTCATACCGTTGTGAGTGACGATCACGATATCGTCGCTGTCGTTTACGTCGCGGATGGCGATCATGTTGCCCGTCTTGTCGGAGACTTTTACAGTCCTGATGCCCTTTCCGCCGCGTCTCGTTACCCGGTACTCGTCGAGATCGCTCCGCTTACCGAATCCTTTCTCGGTAGCGACGAGTATTGTCGAATCCATTCTCCGCAATCCGACCATGCCGACGACCCGGTCGCCTTTGCCGAGGTTGATCCCGCGGACTCCCGCAGCCGCTCTTCCCATGTCCCGTATCTGTTCTTCATTAAAGCGGATTGCCATGCCGTTCCACGTACCGATGACGATCTCATGCCTGCCGTCGGTCAGCATCACGTCTTTGAGGCGGTCGCTGCGTTTCAGGCTCACGGCAATGATGCCCGATCTGCGGGGATTGCTGAAGAGCGAGAGGTTGGTCTTCTTGATGAGCCCCTGCTCGGTAACCATAACGATAAACTGGCCCTCGGTGAATTCCTTCACGCTGATGAACGACGTGATGGATTCGCCGGAATCTTTGTCGACCAGGTGTACGATCGATTTCCCTCGTGTCGCCCTGCCTCCCTCGGGTATTTCATGCACCTTCAGTCCGTAGCATTTTCCTTTATCCGAGAAGAAGAGAATGTAATGGTGGGTGGATGCGATGAACATATGCTCGACGAAATCGTCTTCCCGGGTTACCGCTGCCGTCACGCCTTTTCCGCCCCGGCTCTGGCGCCGATACCCGCTGACGGGAAGCCGTTTAATGAAACCGTTATGGGTAACGGTGATGACAACGTCCTCTTCGGCGATCATATCCTCGATTGACAGCTCTTCGTAATCCTTGATTATCTCGGTGCGTCGTTCGTCGGCGAATTTTTGCCTGATCTCGGATAATTCCTCGCGAATGATCTCCATCTGAAGCTGTTTGCTCTTCAGGATCGCCTTCAACCGTTCAATTGTCTTGATCGTATCGCGATACTCCTGCTCGACCTTTTTCCGCTCCAGGCCGGTGAGGCGCTGCAGACGCATCTCCAATATCGATTTTGCCTGGATCTCGGATAGCTTGAACTTCCGCATCAATCCGTTCTTCGCCGATTCGACGTCGCGTGATTTCTTTATGAGCGCGATTACCTCGTCGATATTGTCGAGGGCGATGATATACCCTTCCAGAATGTGGGCTCGTTTCTCCGCCTGGTCGAGCTCGAATTTCGAACGTCTGACGACAACCTCGTTCCGGTGCTTGAGAAAGTGCTCCATCATCTCTTTCAGCGTAAGGACTTTCGGTCTGCCGTCGACGAGGGCAAGCAGAATGACGCCGAACGTCTGCTGCATCTGCGTATGCTTGAAGAGATTGTTCAGGATTATCTCGGGCATAGCATCCCGTTTCAGACCGATCACGATGCGCATCCCATCGCGGTCGGATTCGTCGCGTATATCGCTGATGTCCTCGATCTTTCGATTGCGGACGAGTTCCGCAATGCGTTCGATGAGGGATGCTTTGTTGACATAATACGGGATCTCGGAAATGATTATGTTCTTCCGGTCCCCCTTGAGCGTCTCGATATTCGCGCGGGCACGGACGAGTATGCGTCCGCGTCCGGTTGTGTAGGCCGCCTTCACTCCGTCGTACCCGTAGATAATTCCGCCCGTCGGGAAATCCGGAGCTTTCACGTACTTCATCAGCTTTTCGTTCGTGAGCGAGGAATCCTTGATCAGGGCGATCAGGCCGTCTATCACCTCGCCGAGATTGTGCGGAGGGATATTGGTCGCCATACCGACCGCAATCCCGCTCGAACCGTTGACGAGCAGATTGGGGACCAGGGCAGGGAGGACCGAAGGTTCTTTGAGAGATTCGTCGAAATTCGGCACGAAGTCGACCGTATCCTTCTCCAGATCGCGCAGCATTTCATCGGCGACGGCCGTGAGCCGTGCTTCGGTGTAGCGCATTGCCGCGGGCGAATCCCCGTCGATCGAGCCGAAGTTTCCCTGTCCGGCGACGAGCATGTAGCGCATCGAGAAATCCTGCGCCATGCGAACCATCGTATCGTATACCGCTGCATCGCCATGAGGGTGGTACTTGCCGAGAACCTCTCCGACGATGCGGGCGCATTTCTTATACGGACGGGTCGGACCCAATCCGAGATCCAGCATGCCGTAGAGCACCCGGCGGTGCACCGGTTTGAGGCCGTCCCGGACATCGGGTAATGCGCGCGATACGATGACCGACATCGAGTAATCGATGTACGATCCCTTCATTTCCTCTTCGATATCGACGGGTATAACTCGTTCGACTATATTAGCCATTTCGTACTTTGTCTTCCGTTCTTACGTGAGCATATTCTTTCAGATAAGTGCGTTTCCACCGTCGGACAGGCATATCCGACCGGAGCATATCGCATGCTCCGGGGACGTCGGTCTAGACGTCGAGATTCCTTACGTACTTCGCATTCTTTTCGATGAACTCGCGGCGCGGTTCGACGTCGTCTCCCATGAGCGTCTGGAAGAGGCGATCTGCTTCGGCCGCATTTTCTATGGTCACCTGCAATATCGTGCGGGTTTCCGGATTCATGGTGGTTGACCAGAGCTGTTCCGGATTCATTTCGCCGAGCCCTTTAAATCTCGAAACGATGAGTCCGTTCAGATTTACGGCCGATTCTCCGGTGAGATCCTCCGCGACCTCCTTCGCCACCTTGTCCTTGCCGCTGCGAAGCTTCTTGACGATTCGTTCGAGTTCGTCCTCGTCGAACACATACTCTTCGTGTTTTCCCTTTTTCACCTTGAAGAGAGGGGGTTGTGCAATATAGACATGCCCTGCTTCGATGAGCGGGCGCATATGCCTGAAGAAGAGCGTGAGCAGGAGTGTACGGATGTGTGAGCCGTCGATATCGGCGTCGCACATGAGAATGATCTTGCCGTAGCGCAATCTTGCGGGATCGAACGATTCTCCTATGCCGGCTCCAAGCGCAGTGAATATCGCCTTGATCTCTTCGTTCTCGAGGATTTTATGCATCCTGGCTTTTTCGACGTTCAGGATCTTGCCTTTGAGGGGGAGAATCGCCTGGAATCTGCGGTCGCGGCCCTGTTTCGCGCTCCCGCCCGCAGAATCGCCCTCCACCAGATACACCTCGCAATGCTCGGGATCGTTGATCGAGCAATCGGCTAGCTTACCGGGTAGATTCGATATTTCAAGTGCATTTTTCCGGCGCGTGAGATCGCGCGCCTGACGCGCCGCTTCGCGTGCTTCCGCCGCACGGAGACATTTATCGATGATCCTCTTTGCGTCGGTCGGATTATCCTCGAGCCAGACGCGAAGCTGTTCGCCGACGATCGATTCGACGGCGCTCTTGGTTTCGCTATTTCCAAGCTTCGTCTTGGTCTGGCCTTCGAACTGCGGCTCGGCAACTTTTACGCTGATGACAGCGGTCAGTCCTTCCCGGAAATCGTCGCCGACAAGCTGCAGCTTTTGGTTCTTGATCAGGTTATTTTTATAGGCGTAGTTGTTCAACGTCCGTGTTATCGCCGCCTTGAATCCGATAAGATGCGTTCCACCTTCGTGCGTATTGATGTTGTTGACGTATGAAAAAATATTCTCGCTGTACGAGTCGTTATACTGGATAGCGACCTCGACCGGCGTATTCTCCATTTCGCCGCTGATGTATATCGGTTTCTTGACAATGGGCTTCCGTTTATCATCGATATAGCTGACGAACTCGACGAGTCCTCCCTCATAGTGATAGGTCTCCTTCTCTTCCTCCTTCTCGTCGGTCAGCGTCACGACGATATTCTTATTGAGAAACGCAAGTTCCCGCAGCCGCTCGCCAAGCGTATCGAACTTAAAGACGGTCTTCTTGAAAATATCCGTGTCCGGCATGAAGGTTACCCTGGTGCCGCGTTTGCCGCTTTTCCCCGTCACCTTAACCGGTTCTACGGGCTCGCCGCGTTTATACTTCTGAAAGAACACCTGTCCGTTCCGATAAACCTCCACGGTAAGCCACTCCGACAGAGCGTTAACGACCGAGACGCCGACGCCGTGGAGACCGCCCGATACTTTGTAGGTGTTTTTATCGAATTTACCCCCCGCATGGAGGACCGTCATGACCACCTCCAGCGCCGATCGTCCCTCGCCCGGATGCAGATCGGTCGGTATTCCCCGGCCGTTGTCTTCGACCGACACGGAACCGTTTCTTAGAAGTACGACATCGATTCGGTCGCAGTATCCGCCCATAGCCTCGTCGATGCTGTTGTCGACGACTTCATAGACGAGGTGGTGCAGACCCCGCGTGCTCACGTCGCCTATGTACATCGCCGGCCGCTTGCGAACCGCTTCGAGGCCTTTGAGTACATGGATGCTCTGTGCGCTGTACTCCGTACCCGCTATGCTGCCTTTCTGTAAATCTTTTTGCGAGGCGGGTTTTATGAGTTCTTCCCGACCTTTCGGTTTCTTATCCTTCGGTGTTTGTTTTATTTTTTTGGATTTTGCCATGGTGCTTGAATACTGCTCCTGCCGGTTATTAATGAAATTTAATATCCTCGATAAATCTGCCGCCGAGATGACCGTTCAGTTTCCGGAGTATCTCCGGTTTTTTCATCGATAGCTCGTGTCTCCATGCGGCGCTCTCGACATGCACGAATAATTTTTTTCCTATAATCCGTTCCGCAGCGCTCACTTTCGCGATCTGTTCGCCGACCACCTCCTGCCAGGCTTCGAGCGCTTCCGCCCGCTTCAGGCGGTCTGTCAATCCGAGCTCCGCGAAGAGGTTGCGAATAATGTCGCCGATTGTCTGCGGCATACGTTTATCCATCGGTCACGACGCCGTTCTTGATGAGAAATTTGGCGTATCCATTCAGCATGAGAGAGGTGTTCTGTGTGATTCTCTCATCTGCCGAGGTTACGAATGTCTGTCCCGTACCGCTTGTGAGGTCGAGTACCCGCGACGCGCGCGCGCCGTCGAGTTCACCGAATAGGTCATCGAGCAGAATAATCGGTTGTTCCCGGCGTTGATCCATGAGATACTGAGATTCGGATATTTTCAGCGCCACCAGAAACGACTTCTGCTGTCCCTGCGATGCATATTTGCGTATCTCGAGATCGTTGATCGTCAATAAAAGATCGTCTCGGTGCGGTCCGAATACCGTCATTCCGTACCTCAATTCCTCCTTTCTGGTGTCCATAAATGCCCGTCGGGCATCCTGGAGAAGCCTCTCCTTCTTAACCTCTCCTTTGACAGGAAGAGAAGGTGTGTAAGCGATACCCGGTATCTCCTCCCGATCCGCGATCCGGTCGTAATTGACGCGCAGCGGCTCGGCGAGATCGCGTATGCAAGCCGCTCTGAACGCAGTTATCTCCGTGGCGTATTCCAGGAACGGCTCGTTCCATGAATCGAGCACGTCGATGAGCGAGCCGGAACGCGCACGCTGATCGTTGAGAATCGAATTTCGCTGCTTGAGGATACGACGGTACTCGGTCAGGATTTCGAAATATCTCGGACTTGCCTGAGAGAGAACGATGTCGATGAACTTTCGTCTCTCAGCAGGTCCTCCGTTGGTTATACTGTGCTGGTCGGGGTAGAGAATAACAACCGGGAATTTACCGATGAGAGTTGAGATCTTTTCCTGATCTTTATTGTTGATACGAATCTCTTTTTTCTTGTGTTCGTCGCTGTATCGTACGCCTACGGAGTAATTGAATCCTTCGTCGGAAGCGAATGTGCCGTGAACGATAAAAGATTCCTCTCCTCTTCTGACCACATTGCCGTCGGGAACAGAGAAAAAACTTTTTCCGAGCGATAGATACGCGATGGCCTCAAGTATATTCGTCTTTCCCTGGCCGTTCCGCCCCAGAAAAAGATTGATGGTGGGCGAGCACTCTATTTCTGCATGTTTGTGATTTCTGAAGTTCTGCAACTTCAGGTTTACAATCTTCATTCGCGGCGTTCAGTTATTCAACCTCAACGGCATCGTCAGCATCAGCAGAGAGTCGTCGCCTTGCTGGACCTCGGGCTCGACGATTCCGGCCTTCGTCGGTGTACCGAACCGAAAACGGACGTTGTCATGGTCGATATGTGCAAGCACGTCGTCGATATAGTTACCGTTGAAACCGATATCGAGGTCGCTGTTGTTGTACGAGCAGGCGATGTTCTCCTTCGCCTGGCTGCCGGCATCCGCATCCTCTGCAGAGACGGTGAGGCTGTTGGTCCTCACCGAAAATCTTACCTGGTGCGTTGTATTGTTGGCATAGAGGGATACGCGCCGAATAGCGGAGAGCAGCTGTTCACGGGAGATTACCAGCTCGTTATTATTTTCTTTCGGGATAACGCTCTCGAAATTAGGGTATGTTTCGTCGATCACGCGCGATGCAAGCACCGTAGAACCGGTCGTGAACCTGACGTATGAACCGCCGAGCGATACGTTGACGACGTCTCCGTCGGTAATTTTCGAAAGCACCGCAAGCGCTTTCGCGGGAATAATCACATCGGCTGCGATACTCGATGTAAAGGAACCATGATCATACTTCACCAGCCGGTGGCCGTCGGTTGAAACCGTTGTGAGATTCTCTTCTCTAATTCTGAAAAGAACACCCATCAGAGAAGGTCTCAACTCATCACGGCTGACAGCAAAAGAAGTTTTGTGAATAGCCCTGCGGAGAACATCCGATGATATTTGAAAACTCTTGCTCTCATTTATATCCGGATATTTCGGAAATTCTTCACTCGTTACGCCGGTAATATTATATTCACCGGTCTCCGTTATCATGGTAACCTTATTGGAATCCAGATCCGCGTGGAAAACAAGCGATGTATCCGGTAATGCACGAAGCGTATCCATCAATCTTTTTGCGGGTACGGTAATGTTGCCGTCCTCGGATCCGTTGACCTCCAGCTGAATGGATGAATAGAGTTCTATGTCTGTAGCCGAAATCTTTAAATTTTTATTATCGAGTTCAAAAAGAATGTTTTCAAGAATTGGCATCGTCGATTTCGTCGGTACTACGCCGATTATTTTCGACAATCCTTTCAGCAAATCTCCGCTGACCGCAATGAATTTCATCAGACTATACCTCCATTTTATTTCAAAATGGGTTTGAAAACGATGGAATTTTTAACTGCTCAATATACAAAAAAAATACCTAATTAACAACACAGATATTTGTATGTAAGTATATTATTTATATATACTTATCATCTAATTTTTATCTTTTTTTATGAATAGGAACATCTTCTAATATGCATAGATAAATGACAATATTATTTTATTTAAAAAAACACCGTGCGCATATATAATAATTGAATATATATATATATAAAGAAATAGCTTTATTAATAAGAGGTGTTGATATGTGAATAAGAATGGAAATGCTCTGAAAAGAGGATATGAAGGCAATTTTTTTAAATTTTATTGTCAGTGTTTATGTTAATAATATGTTTCAACACAGTGAAGAACATGTTTATAGGCAGTGCAGGTTAACAGGTGCAGATTATGTGCACCTATCGGAATAGAAAATACACATAGAATTTACAGTTTATAAACCGTATTACTCACAAGGTATACACATGATGATAGTGCACGTGTATGATGATTTTACGGAAATGTGAAGTTATCTGCCGCTGGAGAGCTCTATTTTCCGGCGGATCTGCGATAGTACGTCTCTGAATCGCGAATCCATTTTCAATTGCTCCTCGATGGTTTGGCAGGAGTGGATTACTGTGCTATGGTCCCGGCCGCCGAAGTGCAAACCTATGGTTTTTAAGGATGAGTTGGTAAGTTCTTTTGCAAGATACATGGCTATTTGCCGTGCATTCACGACCTCCTGTTTCCGCGTCTTCGCCCGGATCAGGTCGTCGGGTATGTTGAAATAGTTGCAGACGATCCGCTGGATGTCCTCTATATTTATGGGATTCCTGATATCGGATACAACGACGCGCAAAACGTCACGCGCAAGGTCTATCGTTATATCTTTATTTTCCAGGGACGATTTTGCGAGCAGACTGATCAGGCACCCCTCGAGTTCGCGGATATTAGTCGTCACATTTGCTGCAATAAATTCTATAACCTCCTGGGAAATTTCAATGCCGTCGTCGATGCTCTTTTTTCTGAGGATTGCGATCCTTGTTTCGAGATCGGGGGCCTGGATATCGGCAGTGAGCCCCCACTGGAAGCGAGAGATGAGGCGTTCATCGAGGCCGCGTAATTCCTTCGGAGGACGGTCGATCGAAAGTACTATTTGTTTGCCCAGCTGATGCAGCGTATTAAAGGTATGGAAAAAATTATCCTGTGTTTTTTCTTTGCCGCTGAAGAACTGAATATCGTCTACAATGAGCAGGTCCATACTGCGGTAGTACGTCGTGAAGTCGCTGATGCAGTCGGCTTGAATAGCATCCACAAAATCAATGGTGAATTTTTCTGAACTGACGTAACAAACCCGAATATCTTTATGCAGGGCGAGTGCCTGGTTACCGAGCGATTGGATGAGATGTGTTTTTCCCAGGCCGACACCGCCGTAAACGACGAGAGGGTTGAACGAGGTCCCGCCCGGATTATTCGCTACTGCAAGCGCTGCTGCGCGGGCAAACTGATTACTGTCGCCCTTGATAAAGTTCTCAAAGGTATAACGCGGGTTGAGTTGGCTTTTGACGGGCGGCAAGGGACGGCGCTGAAAATCTGCCATATAGGTGACCGGTGAATTGGGTTGGGCCGAATGCACGGTAACTGTTTTTTCGGAGGTGGATGCATCCGTTAAGGAAACCGAATTTGTCCCCGTATAATCCTCGTCTCGTACGGAATAGACGAGACGGGTTTTTTTGCCGGTTATGTCGGCTAATATCTCATACACCATTTGGAAGTAGTGCTCTTCAAGCCATTCGTAAAAGAACTGGCTCGGTACCTGGATCGTAAGCTCGTCTCCCTCGAAATGCAACGGTTTGATCGGCTCAAACCAGGTTTTATAGCTTTGTGTATTTATTCTCTCTCGTACATACTTGAGGCAACTCTTCCAGATCTTTTCAGCGGCGCTTTCGGTGTTAAAAATTCCCGTTGAAGGTTCGGCAATATATTGGGACATATATAATTAAAGCTCTTAATTAAAGATCAACGTTCGGTCGTACAGAGTGAGTTATCCACAGCTATCGGAAAGTTATCAACATCCAGACGCAACCTATCCACACCTGTTATTGAATTATTATCTAAATATGAAAAGATCGCTACATCTTCAGAGGTACGTAAATTGTTAAAAATTAAACATTTTGTGCAAGGAAAAGCGACAAGGAACCGGCTGTCAAGGATATAATTAAACGTGTTGTGAAATTGTTTAAAATCAACAGGTTACTGGTACAGGATTTTCCACATTTTATTCACAGCGGGGTGTATTCGATAAACGTGTATAAGTATACAAACACGTTGAGTAGATAGCAAGAGCATGCAGGTTTTATTTTATAATTTTCTGCCTTGATGTTTCGTTAAAATATTGATATATTTTTATTCTTTATAATTCAGCTATAACGGGAGCATCGCAGCACGCACATGAAGAGAACTTTTCAACCCAGCAATCGCAAGCGTAAGAACAAACATGGTTTTCGGGCGCGCATGAAATCGGTAACGGGGCGTAAAACCCTTTCACGAAGGCGCGCGAAAGGTCGACGCAAACTTACGGTCAGCGACGAATAGCCGGTTTACGGCATCGCAGCGCAGGCCTCTACCCTGCCACGAGTGATCCAGCAAGAGAAGTCGTCAGATTCCGGCACACCGGAACGACGGCATACAGCATCCCGAAGAAAGCGTCATCAAAAAATCCCGCCGCTTTTCGTCAAAGGATTCTTGTCTATGTCTCGAGCGTACGATACTCGTCAAATCCATAACCGTCCGAAATTAAAGAAAAGAAAAATTCTCCGGAGCCGAAAGAGTTTTCGGCGTGTTATCGAACAGGGAGTTACCGTACGATCGGGATCGCTGCTCTGCACGTACTGCCTGATCGAGGGCGAAGGCATCCGGATCGCCTTCACCGTACCGCGACGGAGATTCGGACGGGCGGTAGACCGGAATCGTATCAAGCGATTGATGCGCGATGCGTACCGGTTCTCGAATATCGATCTGCTGCCTCTACTGACGGAACACCGGAAAATGATGGAAATCCTCTTCATATATCGGGGCAACCCGGCCCAGCCTGCGGCCCGGCTGCGCCGTAAAGATATTGAGAAAGATATCGCCCGATGTCTCAGCGCGATATGCGACAGATTCGGGGAGAAGCGACACAAATGAAATATATTTTTATCGGTTTTATCAGAGTATATCAGCTGTTCATATCTCCTCTCCTCCCGCAGAACACCTGCCGATTCTATCCGTCGTGCTCACGTTACTCGCTCGAAGCTTTCCAGACATTCGGCGTCCTGAGAGGAAGCTGGATGACCGTCAAGAGAGTCCTGAAGTGTCATCCGTTTCATCCGGGTGGCTATGATCCCGTCGTTCCGGACCATGAGATAAGTCTCCCCGCGACGGATACCCGGAAAAAGAAACTATGAACATACTTAACTATCAGGAGGTATAATGGGCCGGCAAGAAACGATCGGTTTTGTACTTATCGGCTTGGTACTCATCATCTGGATGTGGATGAACACTCCACCGCCGCCGGAACCGCTCACGGTACAACCCGATACGACGATAACCGATCCGCAACTACCGGCGGCCCGCGAACGCGTTGTTCCTGTCGTACCCGATCCGGAAATCCGGCAGCCCGAAACGGACCACGGCCGCTGGTTCTCCCACCTGACCGAAGGAACCGAAAAGATCGTTCGCATCGAGACCGATCTATATGTACTCGAACTCTCCACGCATGGAGCAGTCGTCCGGAGCATCGCGTTTACCGAGTATGATCTCTGGGACGGCAACCCCGTGCAGCTCGTCGAAACGGAGAAAGGGGGGGATCTCTCGGTGCTGTTTACCTCATCTGACGGCAAGCTTATCAGCACCAGAGATTTTTATTTCGAATCCGAATACGAACACCAACATACCTTCAGACTCGAAGAAGAAGATCAGGAAGACTCACTGACCCTGACTCTTCCGGTCGGCGATGACCGCTGGATCAAGAAGACGTTTACAATTCGGAACGGCAGCTACGATTTCGATGTAAAGTATGAATTTCTCGGCATGCACGATATCATCGCGAATTTCGAGTATCAAATCGTCTGGGATCACGGTATAAAGCTGACCGAACACGAGAGTGTGAACGAGGCGGAATTTGCATCCGCATACGCCTACATCGGCGGAGAGCTCGAAAAACTGGACGCGAGTAACTTCGACAGGGATTACGAGGCTACCTACACCGGTACGACCGATTGGGTGGGAACCAGGAATAAGTACTTTGCGGTGGCACTAGTACCCCGCGAGCCGAATGCGGGCGGAGCGTACCTCGAGGGACACAGGATAAGACAGTCCGAGAAAGTCGCAAAAGAGAACTACAGCATCGCGCTGAGAATGCCCTTCAGGACCCGCGACTACGAATCGGCGACGGTAACCGTCTTCCTCGGTCCAATGGAATATTCGTTGCTGAAGAGTTACGACGTCGGACTTGATAAAATGTTATCCCTAGGGGCCGCTTGGATCATCCGGCCGATATCCGAATACTTCATTCTCCCCCTCTTTAAGTTGATCAATTACGTCGTCCCCAATTTCGGCTTCGTGATAATCATCTTCTCGATAATCATCAAGCTGCTGCTCCATCCGCTTACCAAGAAGCAAATGTATTCGATGAGGAAGATGCAGAAGCTGACGCCGATGATGACCGAGATCAGGGAGAAGTACAAAGAAGATCCGCAGAAGATGAACCGCGAGATCATGCGTCTCTATTCCGACTATGGCGTGAATCCGGCAAGCGGCTGCCTGCCGATGCTTCCACAGCTCCCGATTCTCTTCGCGCTGTATACCGTATTCCGATCCACCATCGAGCTGCGGCAGGCCGAGTTTGCGCTCTGGATCAAGGATCTATCGGTACCCGATAAAATCGTGACGCTACCGTTCGATATCCCGATACTGGGAGTCGACTATCTGTCCGGACTCGCGCTGCTCATGGGAATCACGCTCTTCATCCAGCAAAAAATGACGATCAAGGATCCGAGGCAGAAGGCGCTCGTGTATATTATGCCCGTCATGCTGACGCTGCTGTTTACCATATTCCCCTCGGGTCTGAATCTCTACTACTTCGTGTTCAACCTGCTCTCGATCGGTCAACAATACTATGTGAACAGGAAACATGGCGACGAGCCGCTTCGGAAGGTCGATACGAAGAAGAAAAAGGGGGGAATTTTTACGGCGCTCGATAAGCAGATGCAGCTTTCGCAGATGAAGAAGAAAATAAAATAGGCATCAGGGAAGAGAAGCTCCACGCACTTCTCTTCCCTGCGTCCTCTCAATAAATAATTTCCGCTAAGGCAGGTAATAGATCTTCGCACCCGGACCGATGGGAAAACCTAACGCGATCCATGCGATCAACATCGCGGACCACACCAGTAAAAATCCTATTGAATAGGGGAGCATCGTCGAAATGATTGTGCCGATCCCGTATCGTTTATCGTATTTCTGTGCGAATGCCACAATGAGCGCGAAGTACGACATCATCGGGGTGACGATGTTCGTCGTCGAATCGCCGATGCGGTAGGCGAGTTGCGTCATCTCCGGAGAGAACCCCACCAGCATGAACATCGGAATGAACACCGGAGCCATGATGGCCCACTTCGCAGATGCGCTACCCATGAAGAGATTGATGAATGCGGAGACGAGGATGAAGGCGAATATGAGCAGATAACCGGTCAAACCGACCGATTTGAGGAGCTCGGCCCCTTTGATCGCGAAAATGAGTCCGAGATTTGTCCAACCGAAATATGCAACGAACTGCGCAGCGAAGAACACAAGGACGATGTATACACCTAGTGTGCTGATCGTCTTTCCCATCGAATTGATCACATCGCTGTCGGTCAGAAATTTTTTCGTGACGAACCCGTAGGCGAGTCCGGGAAGCAGGAACCCGATAAAAATGAATGCCACAATCCCGTTCAGGAACGGCGAGTCGAGAATATCGCCCGTCTCGGGATTCCGCAGCATGCCGTTCTCCGGAAGCAGTGCGACGAGCACCAGGGAGGTAAAAGCGAGGGCTGTCAACCCAGCGGCTATCAGGCCACGTTTCTCAACCGCTGTGAGCGCATCCATGTTGTTTTCGTGACCGGTTTCGCCGTCCGGAACGCCCGTGTATTTTCCGAGACGCGGTTCGACGAACCGCTCCGTGATGTACGTTCCCGCCAGCGTGATAGTAAATACGGAAGCCACCATAAAATAATAATTAGCAGCCGGATTCACGGTATAGGCCGGATCGATAATCTTCGCCATCTCCTCTGAAATTCCGGCAAGCAACGGATCGATGGTTCCGAGAACCAGGTTGGCGCTGTACCCTCCCGAGACACCGGCAAATGCCGCGGCGAGTCCCGCCATCGGATGCCTTTTGAAAGCGAGGAACACGAGCGCCCCGAGCGGAACGACGATCACATATCCGGCTTCGGAAGCTGCATTCGAAATAACGCCCGCAAAAACGACGACGAGGGTGATGAGGCGTTTTGGAGCCGAAAGCACGAGTCCTTTGAGCAGCGCTCCCATAAAGCCTGCCCCTTCCGCTACGCCTACCCCCAGCATTGCCACGAGCACGACGCCGAGCGGGAGAAAGCTCGTAAAGTTGCGAACCATATTCGTCACGATCAACCGCACCCCTTCGCCCGTTAGGAGATTGACGGGCTCGATTCGCTCCTCTGTGGTCGGATGAAGCGCGTAGAAATCGAACGAGGCAAATACAGCGGACAAGAGCAGGACTATAACAGCGAACAGCGCGAACAGAGTTGCGGGATGCGGCAGCTTATTGCCTACTACCTCGATGAAGTCGAGCGCTCGCATTAAAAAGCCTTTACGCTCGTTGCCGGATTTATTGTGTTGACTCATAGGTGTCCGGTTTATATTTTGTATATGGGGGTTCGGAGGGTCCGGATCGAAATAGAGATGCCGGATGTGAAAGAATCTGATCAATATATGGTAACCCGAATCTAAAATCAAACGGGAGACAGCGATGCATCGAGTGCCCCGGAAAAAGCGTCCCGATGAGATCGACCCGAACATGCTCAGCGAACCGGCGTTGGATGCGAAAGACCGGGAAGATTTCTCCAGGGGAGCTGAATTGTTCAACGAAGGAAGATTCTGGCACGCGCACGAAGCATGGGAGGACGTCTGGAAACGGATCGCCGCAGACAGCCGCATCTTCTTTCAGGGATTGATCCAAATGGCCGCTGCGTATCATCAATTAATGAACGGGAAATATACGGGCATGCTGCGTCACTGCGATAACGCATTGTCGAAGCTTCACTTGTTCGAACCTGAATTTCTCGGCGTGGATGTCGGCTATCTCTGCACGAAGATCGAGGAATCGAAGCGCCGGGCGCTGGAATTGGGAAAGGATGGAATTGAAGATTTTGAACCTGGTCTGATTCCGATTGTAAAGATACGGCGGCGAAGCTGACGGACCCGGAATGCGCCGTCGCCTGTACCGCGGCCGTACGGCACGGTTCCGGAATACCAATTTCTCGTGCAGTGTGTTTATTTTGCGCGATTATAAAAGATTCTCCAGCGCAGTTCCCACGATGCCCCTCCGTCGATCGACACCTGCCAGTCCCAGGTAAACGAATCATCCCCGATGTCGTAAAAAACCATGCGCTGATGGACCGTCTTCCCATGGTTGTCTTTCCCGACCCGCTGGAAAATTCGCTTATCTTCGTCAATCGCGCCGGTAAAATCCAGGTATGCGCCGTTGTTATCGACCCAGGTTTGTTTCCACTCCCCGAGACCATCATCGAAGACACTCCAGCTTCTCCCCGAATAGCTTTCATACCGGCCGCTGAGCACGCTGAAATTTTCTTCGATGACACGATCGTTCAGAATTCTTCGGATGAGGTTTCTGCCTGAAGCGGCATTCCCGTCTTCGTCGTGCCACGATACGTCCCACTCGCCGATCCAGAAATTGAAATGTTGTTCCGGTTGAAGATCCGCGGCTCTGTTTTGTTTGTGATCCGCCACCGGGATCAACAGAGTCGAAAGAATAATCGCCATGCTTAGATTCATGGAATCGCCTCCGTACAGTTAATCGATGGATAATGAAACCGAGTTGTCAAATACCGGTATTGGAGAGCCGATCACCTGGTGATATCTCGAATCCAGTCAGCCAATATGTCCGGATAACCGTCGGAGAAGACCGGCGGGGGAACCCCGGCTCCGAACGGCCATTCAAGTATCATATGATCCGCCCCCGGAAAGTGTACGAATTCGGCGTTACGATTCCCACCGCTCTCCAGAATCGTTCTGAGCTTTTGTTCTGCAAGCTCCGCTGTCGACCGGGAATCCTTCCCGCCCTTTATGAATAAGACCGGTGCATAGACATCGGCCCAGATACTATCGGGATTCGTATCCATTACCGCTCGCCACCAGACGTAATGCTCATACATGCCGAGTTCTTCGCCATCGCCCGGGATATCCCCGGCAGCGGTAAACCACGGTAGATTGCCTGACCGGAGGATATCGGCAAGGAGCGTATCGCGTCCGAGTCCAGTTCGTTGGAAATGCAGCACCTGATCGTTGAGTGCAAGCGCTTCTTCGATGCTATGTGGATCGAATCCTAGGGAATGGAGTCGTATCGCGATCTCCGCCTGAACCTGATCGGCAGGAGAAAGTCCACTCGGTCCGACGACGATGATGAAACCCGGTTTGTCATCTGCAGCGGTATAGGCGAGCGGCGCAACCCATTCACCCTCACTGAATCCGATCAGACCGACTGCGGCGGATATAACGTCGTTTCTCTGGCTGAGCAGCAGTGCGCCGGCCAGGGCATCCTGAGCGTATTCCCTATAACCGGCAGCGTACAATTCTCCGGTCGAGCCGCCTGTACCTCGTTTATCGTAGGCAAGGGCGATTATGCCCCGCTGCGCAAGGTTACGGGCATAGTACCGGTATTCGTCCCGTGTCTGTCTGCCGGAACCGTGTATCAGAACGGCTGCCGGACAGGGGCATGGGGCCGTCGGCAGGTAGACGGTTCCGGCAAGAACGATGTTCTCGTTACTGAACGTGACCTCCTCACGATGGAAGGAGAGATAAGCATCGTAAAGAAACCATCCTCCCGAAACCAGAGCGATCAGAAAACACACCAATGCAAGGGGCGTACCGCGGTATTGTGTGGGGCGGGTCAGAGAACGATAGATTGTAAATCCGAGTAAAAGTAATACGGTACAGGCGATCACAACGCCGATCCCGCCGACATTCACGACTACGGGCATCGCCGTCGTATTCAGCCAGGCAAATAAAATAAGGAGGATCGTAAGGCCGGCACCCAGGACGACCGGTATGTTTTTTTGGGTTAGCTTCCACATTGATAGTTCGTAACGTCAGAATTGAAGTTCTACTGTCAAACCGGTAATATTGGGTTTATAGTTTGTTATACTGAAGGGTGTATCCCGTTTTCCGGTATCGTAAGCCGCGGCGGGAAACCGTATTTCGGGCGAGAGTATCAGGTAGAGATCGCCGTCGATTCGCATTTGTATGCCGGCCGCGACTATGTAGCTCAGTCCGAATCTGTTCAGATCGTAATTCAGGTATTTGCTCTGTGTCCGGCTGAGAAGTACTTCTGGAATGATGCGGGTTTCAAAATAACCTCTCAGAGTTTGTCCGTAGATATTGAGATTATAAGCAAGCGATATAGAGATGCCGAGATAAAACATCCGTATATGTTTATCGGACCGGTTGAAGCTACCGTCCGAGAAGTCAATTACGAGCAGATGTTCCCGGTAGCCTTTGTCAGCGATCGAAAGTCCGTAATTTATGTAAAAACCTTTTCCGAAGTCGCCGAGCCGGTTATATGAGGCTGAGATAGTAATGGTTTCATGCTGCGACGCTATCTCCTCCTTATCGACATAAAGGATCTGAATGGCGTGATAATCGGAGGCAGCAGTTCTGTCGAGCGATATCTTAAACCGGTGCATGGCGTTCGTCTGTGAAGATGCTTCCCTGGGGATGCAGAGGAGAAGCATAGCAAGCATGATGTGTTTCATGGTTGTTCTTTCAGAGTTCATGGAAATATGTGAAATTGACGATTATGCTTGCGTATCGCCCGTCTTCCGTTCCAGGTACTGTTTCAACGAGTTCAATACTTCCGGCCAAGCCGTCTTCACGGCGTCGTAATACCAGTCCCAGTCCGGACTCTCTCCGTAGCCGTCCTGACAAAGGTATAATTCGGACAATTCCATTTTACCGGCGGCTCTGATGGAAAGGGTCATCGGCCCGAGCATGGGACGCGCTGGATTCATGTAGACCATATTCCCGACAACGAGCAATCCGCCCGGGTCATATTCTTTTATAACTCCGGTGCTCACGTATCCGAATCCTATTTCAGAAACGTTCCACGCAAGGGTATATACGCCGCCCGTCTTTTTCTCTACCAGCATTCGCTCGACTCCCCACCAGCCGCGCAGCGATTCGGCATCGGTGAATGCGGAAATAATGCTCTCCGGAGATGTCCGGAGAGCTATGGCAACTTCCACCTTTTTCAGATGTTCATCGGTCATGAGGCGATTCCCTGCGATGAAAAAATGAAACCCGCATCGGCCGATTATCGTTCCGTTGGACAATCGGTGAATAGTTACTTCCCGATCCCTCTTGCAACCTGACGTATATCGAAATAATAGATATGACATTGAATCATTCGCTTCTCAGGCTATGGACAGGATTCGCACCGGCAGCGCGCAGGGAATGCCAGAGTACGGTGAGCCATGCGGCGGTGAGGACCGCCGCCGCTCCTCCCGTCAGGATGAACGGCGTAACCTCGATGCGGTATGCAAATGCGTCCAGCCATCGATTCATGAGGAAATAAGAAACAGGGAGAGCCAGAAATAGTGCGAGCACGACCAGTCGGGTAAATTCGGATCCGAGAAGGCGAACGATGTCCCAAACCGATGCTCCGAGCACCTTCCTGACGCCGATCTCTTTCGTACGCCGCTCGGCCGTATAGAGGGACAAACCGAAAAGACCGAGACAGGCGAGAAAGATGGCGATAAGCGAGAACGCGAGAATCGAGCGTCCGAGCTTTTCCTCCCGCGCATAAAGGGTTTCGAAGGTGCTGTCCAGGAAAAAATATCCGAACGACGCTTCAGGGATAATTTCCGACCAGAGCTCCTTCAGGTATTCCATGGTTGCGGGTACCTGTGACGGACTGATTTTCACCGAAATATAATCGACAAGGTCCGGCCGGTTGAGCAGCGTGAACGGCTGAATGTTTCTGTACAGCGAGTGGAAATGAAAATCCCGGACAATACCCACGACCGGGCCGGAGGTGTTCAGCGTGCGGTCCTCAATGATGCGGCCGAGCAGTTCTTCGGGCTGGAGCCCCGATTGCCTGACCGCTTCTTCATTGAGTATGACGGCGTTTGTATCAGCCCGATCGCTTGACCGGAAAACCCGACCAGCTATCAGTTCCAGGTCGTATACCACGGGAAAATCACCATCGACGGTGTACACCTGCCATCGATGGGTTTGATCGCTCCCGGGGAATCTGAAGGTATCCGTGTAGGTATAGGAGTCGAGCAATATATGAGAAGACGCGGTTACGCCGCGTACAGAGGCATGCTTCAGAAAGGCATCCTTCAAGCGATCGAACCTCGGAATAATCGCGTTATCCCGGTGAATGGGGATTACGACGACCTGTTCGCTCGAGAAACCGAGGTCCTTCTTCCTCATAAAATCCAATTGCTGATAGACAACGATCGTGCAGATGATCAGCGCTCCGCTCATTGCAAACTGCAGGGTGACAAGTACTCTTCTTAGTTTGCCTCCGCCGAGCCGTTCGGAATAATTCCCTTTCAGGGCGGCCACGGGGTTGAACCGGGAGACGAAGAGCGCCGGATACGCCCCGGAGAGGAGGACGACCGATGCGATCAACGCAATAAAAAGAAGGAGGGCCGCGGGTTCGGAGAAAAGACTCAGCATACTGACGGAATAGATAAAGTTGTTGAAGAGAGGAAGTATGAGTTCGACGGAGACCAGGGAACAGATTGCCGCTGCAATCACCAGCAGCGAGCATTCGAAGTAGTGTTGGCCGACGAGCTGTGCGCGGTTCCCCCCGAGCGTTTTCCGGAGTCCGACCTCGCGGGCGCGTCTCCCCGCCAGGGCCGTTACGAGATTCACGAAGTTGAAGCATCCGAGCGCGAGTACGATGACGCCGACGATCACGACTGCGCGCAGGTTTCCGATGCTGCCGTTCAGATCGAATTCGCCGATGTCCAATCGGGACATTAAATGAATATCCGTGATTCGCTGTGCCATGACCGTGTATTCGGATCCGGGAACGTCTAGGTGTTCGTTCACACGCGCCGTGGCTTCAGCGAGCAGCGGATCCAGATCGGCGCCGGGTGTGACCAGTATATAGGCGGGCACGAATAAATTATTCCATGCAGTGAATATTTCCTGGGTAGCATTTCCACCCTGCCAGAAATCTTCCGCTGCGGTTCTGATGTTTGCGATGAAATCGAAACGGAAATGGGAGTTGACCGGGAAGTCGCCCATGACGGCGGTTACGAAGAGGGGGATGTCGGTTTCGCCGCGGAATAGGATCTGTCTCCCGAGAGGATCTTCATCGCCGAAATATTTCCGGGCCGTCGATTCTGTGAGCACAACACTGCGGACTTCCCGAAGGGGACGCTCCCGGTCGCCTGCAACGATCTCAAAATCGAATATGTCGAAGAAAGTATCCTCTGCCCAGGCGAAGCGGTCTTCGTAAAAATCCATATTTCTTTCGGGAACGGATACCGGCATTGCACGCCGGTATACCCAGATGCGGGCAAATGATTCGACTACCGGTGAATATTCCTTCAGAAACGGAGCCAGAGCGAGCGGGGCGAAGCCCACCTCGCGTCGGAGACCCTGGTTCTCGCTGACCGTGACAAGGCGATAGATATCGCCGCTGCGTGCATGAAATTTGTCGTAGCTGAATTCCTGCTTTACGTACATGCCGATAAGAATCGCCGAAGTGAGCGCGATCGCCAGACTCAAAACGGAGAGCAGGACGAAAAATTTATGACGTTCGTAATTTCTGTAGGCGATCTTGAAATAGTGTGTCAGCATGGAACTCTCCCGGAAAAACAAAACAGATCATGAAAAACGTCTTATTGTATGAAATGTTGTGAGGAGGAACGGACGCGGACGACGGGCAGTATCCGGAAAGACCTCCCGAAATGATGTCCGCGCAAATTGCTCGTAGATATCCTCAAGGAAAACGCACTCTATCTCAGGATATAGCAGATATCAGGCCACACCCGGAAATGTTTGATTTGGCGTTGTATTGCGGGATTTACGATGTCCGGCTTGTTCGATTTTGAACATCGGGTGTTCGTATACGGACACCCGGAACTGCAGAATCTTCCTTGCGGAAATTCTTTGAATTGATATCTGATGTTACGCAAGAACAAAAATGAAAATTTTTAAAAATCCGAAGTTCGAAATACGAAACACGAAATCAAAGATCTAAATCCGCGTAATAAGTGATTTGCGTATCAAAGCAGTTAATCTATACATCCGGAGTGGAGAATGTATCGGAAATAAATTACCGTAGCCGGTCAGTGAATGGAGTATATGTATAAAAAAATGAAGGGAGGCGATTCCGATTAGCATACAAATGAGCAGCAGCACAGACACATGAAATTTTTATGACCACGGTGATGTACGCGCCTCAACTCAAATGGCGGTACTGGGTGCCGGAGACCGGACCAGTGCTCGCCTTAACGGCATCGATCAGTGATCGTATGCCGGCGAATGAATCCGGTCGAAATGACGGAGATACTCGTCGTTCGATATTTCGTTTTGCCAATTACCGGTCAGCATCGCGAATCCTGTTATACCCACGAACAGACCCGCAATCAGGACCGCAAAAACCGCCGGAGGAACTTTTTTCCCCGTTACCGAAACCCTCATCTCAAGCGTATCCTTGACCGGACAAGCGGCAACGCAGCTCAGACAACCCATGCATTCGTCGCTGAACACCCGGGTTACTGTGTGAACTTTAATGTTCGCCGGGCAGGCTTTCGTGCACAGCTCGCAATCGATGCACGTGCTTTTATGACGGGTGATTTTGAGCGGACTCAACCAGCTCAACGCGCCGAGGTACGCGCCGTAAGGGCATAAGTATCTGCACCAGAAGTTCTTTATTACGATAGATCCCGCGATCAGGACCGAGATGACGACGAGCGAGAAGTTGGAGATATCGGCAAAGAAGAGATACATCTTGATGTCGGCCACGCGGTTGTACGGACTGTGGAGAAATGATTCCAGAGTGTTGAGACTCATGCCGAAGATCGCCCAAAGAAAGAACGCCAGTATCATGTACTTCAGCGACCTGAGCGGATAATCGAGCCATGCGGGGATGGTGAGATTGCGGCCGAATATTTTTTGACCGAGCATCCACAGCGATTCGCTGAACGTACCGACGGGGCAGAGCCAATTGCAGAATGCCTTCTTTAGGAACAATCCGATAGCCGTAATGGCGACGAAGATAAACAATCCGGAAGGATGTATATTGTTGATAAGTCCGGTCTGCATCCAATACCACAAACCCATGAGCGAGCTGATTGGAAGAAACCCGCCGACTCCGGGGGGCCGCTCGACGTACGGCAGCTCCCCTCCCGATAATCCCCATTTCATGAAGAGGTGGAACTCCAATCCGATCCAGATACACAACAAGGCGAAGCAGAGCTGGAACACGGAGCGGAGAAAAGGGGGGTCGTTTTTTAACCGGTAGAGAAGCCGTTCGATCGCGCCGTTTGTATCCGAAGGAGAAGGCAGCTGTTTGCGCATTCCGGGAGGAATTTTCTTCACGCTTTTTCCGCGCGGAGTTTCAGGGGTACGGGTTCGTCGACTGACCCGCGGCATCTCTATCGTATGTATTGTTTCAACGCGTTCCACTGTGCATGCTCAACAGGAGCTGATATCAATTTAAGAGTAATTAGTCTTAATCTATAAAAGGTTTCTCTAATTGTCAATATCTACTAATTACAGTATATTCCTGAATAAATGCTGTCGTCCCAGCAACTTTACATCCATTTCCCCGATTATTGAATGAGGAAAATATGACTTTTCGGCATAGATTCGCGGCATTTCTTTCAATTATCCTTTTCATTATGGTCCCGGCATTCCACTCCCTCTATTGTTCAGATCTGGCTGGAGAATGGAGCGGAAGCATTTCAGTACCCGGTATGGAATTGCTGGTCGTCGTTCGATTCGAAGAAGCGGCGGAACAGATAACCGGGACGATCGATATACCGGCACAGCATTTGAAGGATCTGCCGCTCGCCGATATTGCCGTAGACAATCGCGCGGTCGCTTTCCGGATCAGCGGTATTCCGGGAGATCCGGTATTCCGGGGAGAACTGTCCGCCGACGGCAGGACACTTCGCGGGGATTTTACACAAGGCGGACAGACGTTTCCCTTCGCTTTCACCAAAAAGGATGAAGGCGAAGCGGAACTTGAAGCTTACAACCTGTCGCTGATCCTCGATAAAATTTCCGACTACCTCGATACAACTATGGCATACTGGAAGGTGCCGGGTCTCGCGATGGCTATTGTGAAGGACGGCGAAGTAATATTTGCGGAAGGTTTCGGTCATCGCGATATCGAGCGGCAACTTCCCGTGACACCTGCTACGCTCTTCGCGATCGGGTCGAGCACAAAGGCGTTTACGGCAACGGGACTCGGTATTCTCGCCGGCGAAGGAAAAATCGACCTCGATAAACCCGTCAGAGAGTATCTCCCCGGTTTCAGGTTGAGCGATCCGATCGCTGCCGAGAGAATGACTCCGAGAGACCTGCTCACGCACCGTTCGGGATTACCGAGACACGATCTGATGTGGTACGGCTCCACCGCAACCCGACAGGAGATGTTCGAACGTCTCCGATATCTGAAGTCGAGCAAAGATTTCAGGACCGCCTACCAGTATCAGAATCTGATGTATATGACTGCGGGATACCTCGCCGGAGCCGTCACCGGCATGTCATGGGAGGAGTTCACGAAACAACGGATTCTGGAACCGCTCGGCATGACATCGACAAATTTCTCGGTGGACGACTCGCAGCGGTCGGAAGATCATGCGCTTCCCTACCGGAAGAACGACGACGGCACGGTGGCGAGGATTCCGTTCAAAAACATTTCGGAGATTGGTCCGGCGGGCTCGATCAATTCGAACATCATGGATCTTGTTCGCTGGATAAAGCTGAACCTCGGTAACGGTGAAGTTGACGGGCAGCGAATCGTTCCCGAAACCATTCTGAAAGATATCCATACGCCGCACATGGTGCTGCCGCAGGGCAGGTACAGCGAAAGTCTCAACCAGACGTACGGTCTCGGATGGTTCATCGAAGTGTATCGAGGCCGGAAGCTCATCCATCATGGGGGAAACATCGACGGATTCTCGGCGCTCGTCGTCCTGTTTCCCGGCGAGAACATCGGCATCGTCACGCTCACGAACCTGAACGGGAATTTCATGCCGTTTCTCTCGACGAGGTATGCAGCCGATCTTCTGCTCGGTCTCGAACCGATCGACTGGCATGCCAGATTGGATACGCTGACCCCCGAAGAAGCAGAGCGTGAGAAGCAGGAAAAATTAACGGAACAAAATCGGATCAAAGGGACGAAACCGACGCACGATCTCTCCCAACTCGCAGGCGAGTTCGAACATCCGGGTTACGGCACCATCAGGATTACCGAGGCCGGCAAGAAGCTTCGCAGCAGCTTTAACGGACTCGAGTTTGAAATGGAGCACTGGCACTACAATGTCTTCAGTGCCGCGGCGGTCGATGTACCGAGATTGAAGTTCCTCGTAAACTTCCACGTCAACAGCAAAGGGGATCCCGACCGGCTGACCATACCGCTCGAAGCGGCGGCGGACGAGATAGAATTCACCAGGATACCGCCGCGCGAGATGTTCGACCCCGACTATCTTGCGGTATATACGGGAGATTATGAATTATCGACTCAGAACGTGAAGGTAGAATTGCGGGGCGATAACAGCCTCTCGCTCACGGTCAGCGGACAGCCGTCGTATACGCTCGAGCCGTATAAAATCCATGAGTTCACACTGAAAGGGTTAAGCGGCTACAGCGTTAAGTTTACCGTGGAAAATAATAAAGGCGTGACGGAAGCTGTATTTTTTCAGCCTAACGGAATCTTCGTCGCAAAGCGGAAAGAGTAAATCAAGTGCGGGTACTCCGCCTGGATCAGGATGCATGCGTGACGGTTGCGGCGGTGTGTCTGTCGATAACAGCTCTTGCTCCGGCGGGATCCCGCTTGCATTCCAGAAGCGCGCTGAGCATCAGCGGCACGACGACCGTGGCATCCGATTCGATCACGAACATGGGCGTGTCGGCGGTCAGCTTATCCCATGTAATTTTTTCGTTCGGCGTCGCACCCGAGTACGATCCGTATGAAGTCGTCGAATCGGAAATCTGGCAGAAGTATGCCCACGGGTTTACCTCCTCACCCAGATCATACTTGATCGACGGAACAACGCAAATGGGGAAATCGCCTGCGATACCCCCTCCGATCTGGAAGAATCCCACGCCCGCTCCCCGGGACATCCGTCGATAGACATCGTAGAATTCCGCCATATATTCTATCCCCGTTTTGACTATTGACGGCCGGCATTCGCCCGTCTTCACATAGGATGCAATAATGTTGCCGAACGTCGAGTCTTCACTCCCGGGAACCACCATCGGCAATTGCTCCTGTGCGGCTGCAAGCAGCCAGCATTCGTCGGGATTTCCCTCGAATTGATCCGGTCCGAGGGCGCGGACAAGCTCATAGAAGTATTCATGCCAGAATCTGCGCCTGTCCGATTCGCTTGCGCTCTTCCACATCGGAACGATGATCTTCTCGACGACGCGGAATGCCTCATCCTCGGGTATGCTTGTGTCGGTAACACGGCGCATACGATCGTTCAGGATTCTTGTATCGTCGTCCTTTGTAAAATAACGGTAGTCGGGAAAGTCCTTGTAACTGTGATGTGCGACGAGCCGGAAGAGGGATTCCTCGAGATTCGCACCGGTAACCGAGAGACCATGGATCAATCCTGCACGAATGGCGGGTGCGAGCGTAATGCCGAGCTGAGCGGACGACATGGCGCCTGCGATCGTCCAGAACATCTTCCCGCCGGCATCGATATGCCGCCAGTATGCCAGCAGCGCGTCCCGGGTTGCTCGGGCGTTGAAATTGTGGTAGTTCCTCAGAATAAATCCGAGAATCGGGAAATCCCCGCTCCCGGAAGGTTCAGAATTGTCTAGGCGTCCGCTCATAGCTCCTGGTTTGGATTCGGATTTAAATTGATCTTTCTCGTGCATATCGCGTTGGCTACTGGTTCCGGACGTCGTATCCGCTCCGGACATCGATCATCATAGTACACAACTCTTAATCATACCAACCGCCGATATAAAAGTCAAGTGACGATGCAGGTCGTTAACCCAGCATCGCTTCGTATTCCTTCTCCATCTTCGAGTGCACCGTCCAAAATCCTTCGGGTGTTCGCCCCTCGAGGTGATCGGAGAGAATTCCCAGGTGAGTATGCCATCCGGCGCCCACGCTCACCAGGACATTGCGGTCGTCGCCGAGGCGCCGGTGAGTCAGCACGAGAAGCACCTTTTCGCCCTTCGGAAATAATTCGTAGGTGACCTCGGAATAATCGTCCGTTGCTTCTGCCCAGGTATGGCTGAGGAGCCGGGGAGGCTCGAGCGCCGTAACGCGTCCGGTGAAAGCTGTTCCATACTGGTACTGCTTATATTTTTCCGGGATCTGTTCGACTCGCGGCGAGAGATCTGCGTGGCGGAAGATCAATTCCACCCTGCCTCCCACATGCAATTCCATCTCACCCGCCGCAAGCCATTTCCCCCGTTTATCTGATTCGGTAAGATACGCCCACACCCTCTCGATGGGTCCCGGCAGCAGCCGCTCGAAACGGATCGTACCCGGTTCCGTGAATGTACCGTAGTCTTTCATAATAATTTCCCCGGAAGTGATGTACGGATGACTATAGGTTTAATATTTAGGTCGCGATCATATTTCAGAACCGGTCGCATCGAGCGCCATTGCGAGAATGCCGAGCATCTCCTCCCATGCTTCTTCGGCGCTGCGTACATAATCCCGCCACTTCGGATCCAGTTCATGGATCAGGGTGAGTTCGCATCCGGGTCCGAGCGAGATAATATCGATGCTCACCGTGCTCTGCTCATCGGATTCGCCTGCAATCCCCCACGTGAAAACGAGCCGGCGCGGGCGATCGATTTCGATATACGTACCGATATGATCGATTTCTTCCGTTCCCCGGCGGACAAGGAACGAATAAGTACCGCCTACCCTGGCATCAATGCTGAGCCGCAGGATCTTCTCGTCGCGGACATCGGGGCCGAACATCCACCTGGCGAGCATTTCCGGATTCAACCAGGCATCGAAGACCCGCTCGGGAGGCGCTTGATAGCGGTGTGTAATACGTACAGCGACCGGCGCGTGTTTGTCCATACCAGACTCCCTTAATTCTCTCTGTGCAGATTCAATTGCCATGAGACGCCGAACCTGTCGTTAACCCATCCGTATTTTGGGCTGAACGGATATGAATCGAGCTGCATGAGCACCTCCCCGCCGTCGGATAGGCTGTTATAGAGCCGTTCGATCTCCTCTTCAGATTCGCAATTCACGTAGAGCGACATCGACGGCGTAAAGGTAAATGGATGCTCTATCGGGCTGTCGAAGCACATCATCTTTTTTCCGTGGATCGTAAACGTCGCCACCATGGCGCTGTCTTCCCGGCCGACGTCATACCGGGTGATGTTTGTAATTTCGGAATTATCGAACAGGGATACGTAGAAGTTCATTGCTTCTTCGGCATTCCCTTCGAACATGAGAAAGGTTGTGATCCTGTCTTCCATCGATTGACCGTCGAGTTGATGCATGGATAGAACGAGCAATGCAAGCATAAGAAGTCGATTCATTGCATATTTCTCCTTTGATCGGTGATATTTTAGTTCCTCCGGCAATTCGTCTTCAACGGTCCTTCGCCCATGCAGCTTCCATCAGATCGAATCCTTGCTGCCATCCCGCTTCGCTCCGGGAGGTACTGCCGGGCGGAAGGTCCCGGAGCTCACTCGCGGTCTCTTCGCCGGATTGCACGAAGGTAACGACACAACCGTCTTCGGTCGCTGCGATCTCGAACGTTATGGTGTCGCTATTGGGAGAGAACTGCGGCATGGCAAACGTATAGACGAGCCGCTCAGGTTTTTCGATAACCAGGTATTCGCCGGTCGCAGTGTATACGACTCCGTTCTCTTCGCGCACGATTTTCCATTTTCCGCCGATCCGCAGGTCGATGTCGAATGTCGCATCGTTTCCCCACCAAATATGCATATCGTCGGGATTAGTGAGCGCGTCGAATACTTTTTCCGGCGCTACCTGAAATCTACGAACGATCCGTAAACTCAGCGGATTTTCTATCGAGGTCATCACGAGATCTCATTAAAATAATGATTATAGTCATTGGTGTCCAAAATAATTATTGACGAAGTGAACATAGTGGAATATTGCATTGGAAAAGGTATAACTTTATGATACACAACCTATGGGTCCAGTATGATTTATTACTTCAGAAGCTTATGAAATTAGAGTAATCGC
>CAZBUK010000022.1:43977-49381 GCA_964495085.1 uncultured Ignavibacteriales bacterium | reverse complement strand
TCCCTTCGCCCGGGTAGTGCCTTGTATTTCCTCAACTGGTTTATTCATAGATTGGCATATAAAATTTAATCCGATATAGCATCGCCGGTTCATCGGCGGATAATCTGCGCTGCCTTCCGAAAAACCGATCTGAACATCGTCATCGTCAGCTTACCGGTAAACGTATTCTGCTGGCTCGGATGATACGATGCGATAAGATACAAATTTTCATCAAGAATTACCCGGGCGCCGTGCTTGAACGGCGGCCGCTTCGGGAGAGCGTTTCTGCCGAGGATCCTCGTACAATCGAGAACCGTATCGAATGCAATTTTCCCGAGTGCGACGATCGCCCGGATCCTGGTTAACATCCGAAGCTCCTGCAGTAAAAAATGCCGGCAATTGTCGAATTCCTCCCGGGTCGGTTTATTGGCGGGGGGAGCACAGCGTACGGATGCAGTAATATACGCTTTCCTGAGTCTGAGCCCGTCGCTCCGTGCTGAGGAGACCGGCTGGTCAGAAAAACCGAACTCATGGAGCGCTCCGTAGAGCCAATCACCGCTTCGGTCACCGGTGAACATCCGGCCTGTCCGATTCGCTCCGTGGGCAGCGGGGGCAAGTCCGACGATCATGATCTCCGCGTCGAGTTCTCCGAATCCCGGCACCGGCTTCCCCCAATAATTCCAATCGGCATACATCGGCCGCTTTTCCGCGGCGATCTTTTCACGCCACTCAACGAGCCTCGGACATTTTCGACAACTCTCTATCTTATTTTGAAGTGAGTTGATCGGGTCATTCATTATTTTCAATTCCGGAAGGTCGAGCATGTAACCGGCGCTCAAAGGGGGTACGTACGAATACAGAGGACAGGAGAAGAATTGTCCTTATAGTGTGGAACTCTATGGTAAGATTATCCGGCTATACCCGGTCCCGGACGACAATTACTTTGATTTTAAAAACGCCTGGATGAGTCCGTTGAATTCCTCCGCCGCTTCCAGATTACTCATATGCGCCGCGTTTTCAATAACGTGAAACTCCGACGTTTTAATGCGATCGGCGGTTGCCTGTGCGGCGGCTGGCGGAATAAGCTGGTCATGTTTTCCGGCGATCACGAGCGCCGGAACTTTTATCTGGGAAAGCGACGGCGATGTATCCGAGCGGGCTGCGAGTGCGATAAGCGTATTGCACAGCGTCTCAGCGGAAGTCGCGAGAATAATTTTGCGAATCTTTTCAACGATCCCGGGGATTTTGTCGAACGATGCGGGTGCGAACACGGCTTTCAGAAAACTTTCCGCATATGCGGGAACGCCGCTCTGAAGTATCGTTCTGACGGCATCCGCCCGTTTCAGTTTTCCTGCATCAGGGTCCGGTTCGCTTTTCGTATTGCACAGCATCAGCGATAGGAAGCGTTCGGGGGACCGTTCGATAGCGCGAAGTGCGATGTATCCTCCCATGGAGAGACCGGCGATATGTGCCGATCTGATTTTCAGGTGGTCCATTAAACCGAACAGGTCGTCTGCGAAGAAATCGATAAGATAATGGCCGTTCCCCACGGCGCTTTTTCCATGCCCGCGTATGTCGTACGTTACGACGCGGTATGCTGTTTCGAAGAGGGCGGCCTGTTCGTCCCACATCTCATGGCTGAACGGAAATCCATGAATGAAAATGAGCGCTTCGGCATCTTTTGGACCGCTGTCTGTATAGTAAAGAGCTGTAGAGTTGATTTCTACTGTGGGCATTGTTGAGATTCCCTCCCGATTCAATGAATGAAAGAATAAATCTACGGGCGATGCAGTCCGGTATCGCTGCATACGGCATGAATAGCTGATCGACCATTATACCGTTCGATCGGAATTGCTTCGTTCGTATGTATGCGTGCTGATTATTACGCTGGATCATAGCGCCCGATGGATTTCGTGCCGACTCGAAACAAGCCGGCACTGTACGAAATGCTTATGTCCGCTTCTCCATCGATATATAATCCCGGTTCTCCTGTCCGAGATAGATCTGTCTCGGTCGTGCGATTTTCTTATCCGGATCCTTCATGTACTCGTTCCACTGTGCAAGCCATCCTGCGGTCCTGGGGATAGCGAACAACACCACGAACATATCTGTCGGGAATCCCATCGCCTGATAGATCAGTCCGGAGTAGAAATCGACGTTTGGATAGAGTTTTCTCGATATGAAATAGTCATCGTCGAGTGCGATCTTTTCGAGTTCGAGGGCTATATCGAGGAGCGGATTCTTACCGGTCACTTCAAATACATCGTGCGCGAGGTTCTTGATGATCGTCGCACGCGGATCGAAATTCTTATATACGCGATGCCCGAAGCCCATAAGTCTCGTTTCGCCCTCTTTAACCTTCTTTATAAAATCGGAAGTGTTCTTAATGTTTCCGATCTTGTGAAGCATTCTGAGAACCGCTTCATTCGCTCCGCCATGCAGGGGGCCGTAGAGACCCGCGGCTGCACCCGAGGTAGCGGAGTACGGATCCGCGTTCGAGCTCGCGATGCTGCGCATGACGCTCGTCGAGCAATTCTGTTCGTGATCCGCATGGAGGATAAAGAGCACATCCAGCGCCCGCTCAAGAATAGCATTGATTTCATATTCCTGCTCGGTCATTTTAAAGAGCATGTTCAGAAAATTGCCGGTGAAGCTGAGCGAGTTGTTCGGATAGATGTATGGGCGACCCATCCGGTGGCGATACGCGAAGGCAGCGAGCGTCGGCATCTTTCCGATGAGGCGGTAAATTTGCCTGAGGCGGAGGTCATGATCGTCCAGAGTTTTCGCTTCGGGGTAAAAGGTCGAGAGCGCCGCGACCGAACTGAGCAGCATGCCCATCGGATGAGCATCGTAGTGGAAACCGTCGATGAACTTCTTGATGTTTTCGTGGATGAAGGTGTGGTGAGTTATATTCTCAACCCAGTGATAGAGGTCTGCTTTCGACGGGAGTTCCCCGTACATGAGGAGATATGCTGTTTCGAGATAGTTGCTTTTCTCGGCCAGTTGTTCGATCGGATATCCCCGGTACCTGAGGATGCCCTTGTCGCCGTCGATGTATGTGATGGTGCTTTTACAGGAAGCCGTATTCGTATATCCCGGATCGTAGGTCATCAGACCGAAATCCTCGTCCCGCACCTTTATCTGGCGGAGATCTTTGGCCTGAATGGTTTCGTTCTCGATCGGTATCTCGTAAGCTTTGCCGGTCCTGTTATCGGTTATGGTGAGTGTTTCAGTGCGAGTCATAGACGTTCCTTCGGTGAATATGAACGAGAGTCAGAGGAATTTGGTTAGGTACGTTACCCGTTGTCCGGAATCGACCGAAAAGCATACCAGCGGACATGGTACGGCGGCCGACAATTACTGTTCCGCATATTACAACATATTCAAATACATCGATTGATCTTTCGGGCGGCAAGGCCGGAGTTTATCCGGTTGTGGTCATAGATTCATCCGAAATAAATCAAATCTCACAGATTCCCGGCGGTTGATCCCTCCGAATATCCCCGCATCACTCAGAAAACCGGCTCGGCAAACTCTTTAAGCTCCACTGCCGATTTCTCCTCGATATCCGCGTGCAGACTGTTCCCGTGTGCATCCATGGTAACGATTGCGGGGAAATCTTTTACCCGAAGATGCCACATCGCTTCGGGGACGCCGAATTCTTCGAGGAAGTCGACGCCGGTCACCTCCTCAACGCACTTCACATAATATTGAGCCGCTCCGCCGATAGCGTTGAGATATACGGCTCCGTGTTGATTCAGTGCGGCGAGCGTTCTTTTCCCCATTCCCCCTTTGCCGATCACCGCTCGAATCCCGAATTTGGCGATCACATCTCCCTGATACGGTTCTTCCCGCGAACTTGTCGTCGGGCCGGCTGCGTTCACATGCCACCTGCCGTCGCGCTGTAACATGACCGGTCCACAATGGTATAATGCGGCGCCGTTGAGATCGACGGGAGAGGCGTTATCGACAAGATAGGCGTGCAATGCATCGCGACCGGTATACATCATACCGTTTAGAAGCACGATGTCGCCTACCCTAAGCGAACGAATCTCCTCATGCCGTATCGGTGTCGTCAAACGTATCTCTTTTCCGGTGAGGGGAACTCCCTCGCTGCGGGCGAGATGTCTGAAATCGTCTTCCTTGTCTTTAAACAACCATTTCCTGATTTCGCCGGTTTCAGCATCGAGCACTACGCCCAGCCTCCGGAATGCCCAGCAGTTATACGCAACCGAAACGAAGAAACTAGCAGGGAGGCGGTTCAATGCTCCGATCTTACAGCCGAGCAGGGTAGTAGCTCCGCCGAATCCCATCGTGCCTATCCGAAGCCTGTTGGCATGCTCTATGATATATGCTTCGAGGTTGGCGAGCGTCGGGTCTGTATTGGCGTCGTCCAGCGTACGGAAGAGCTGCTGTTTCGCATGCTCATACCCCGTCGTCCGGTCTCCTCCGATACATACACCGATAATTCCGACACTGCATCCATGACCCTGGGCCTGCCATACCGCATGCAGAAGACACTTTCTGACGCCGTCGAGATTTCTTCCTGCTTTTCCGAGGTGGGGTAATTCCGTCGGCAGAGAATACTGAATATTCTTATTCTCGCATCCGCCTCCTTTGAGCAGCAGTTTGATCTCGATATCTTTTTCATGCTTCCATTGTTCGTAATGAACAACCGGTGTCCCCGGCCCGAGATTGTTGCCGCTGTTCTTTCCGGTTATGGAATCCACGGAGTTCGGGCGGAGTTTCCCGTCCCGGGTTGCACGGGAGACCGCCTCCCGAATCGCTTCCCCGATCTGAAGCTGATCAGTGCCGGCAGGCGTATGAATATAGAACGTGGGCATGCCGGTATCCTGGCATATCGGTGCGACTCCGTCAGCCGCCATATCTACGTTTGTCGCGATCGTGTTCAAGGCAAGGGAAGCTTGTGTGTCGGGAATCTCCACATCCATGGCTTTCGATAAGGCACGGCGAACGTCGGGAGGGAGATTAGCAGAAGTTTCACTTATGAGAGAATATATGCTATCGCGCAGGTTGTCGAAATTCATAACTCCTCCAAATAGGATGCCGACATCGGGCAAGTGCACTAATATCCAGAAAAACAGGGAGAAGTGCAAGAAATGAACGATATACCGGGTTATATCTGATGATACGGTACAAACGGAAAGAATAACTGCCCTGCTCAAACTCTTTAGCCATCGAGATGCGTGAGGGCGTTATCCGATTTCGGTTTCTCTCGCGTAGGATATTAAGACAATAACCGTATTGCTACTGAGGCGTTCCGCCCGGGATTCAGTTGCTCCTTCCGGCTATTTCCGGAATTCCGGATTTCGCTGCGACCAAAAGAGCATTCACGAATTCCGCACTTGACCCTGTCATTGACAAAGCAGTAACGCTATCGTCCTCCGACCACAATATGCGTTCC